>CAYRLV010000138.1:0-9229 GCA_964425155.1 uncultured Ornithinicoccus sp.
ACCCAACGGGTGGCTGCCGCGATCTCCTCGTCGGTGGCGTCGGCGAACAGCTCGATCTCGCTCTCCCGCACGGCGACGATGGACTCGACCAGGTCGCTCCCGAACGCCGTCGTCAACGCCCCGTCGGACCGGAAGGCTTCGACCGCGGCCCCGAGATCGGTCGGGAGGCGCTCGATGCCCCGCTGTGCCAAGGCTTCCTCGCCGAGGGCGGCCGGGTCGACGGTCACCGGTTCGGGCAGCGTGGCACCCTCGTCGATCCCCGCAGTGCCCGCGGCGACCAGGCCGGCAAAGAGCAGATAGGGGTTGGCCAGCAAGTCCACGCACTTGACCTCGAGGTTGGCCGCCCAGGGCGACGAACCGGTCGAGCCGGTCACCATGCGCAGCGCGGCCTCGCGGTTCTCGAGCCCCCAGCAGGCGTAGTCGCCGGCCCAGTGCGAGGGGATCAGCCGCAGGTAGCTGACCGGGCTGGGGCAGCCGATCGCCAGCAGGGCCGGCAGCCGCCCGAGGACTCCGGCGGCGAACGCCGCACCGTCCGGCGTGAGCCCACCGGCGGCGTCGCCCCCGGTCATCAGGTTCTGCCCGTCCCGCCACAGACTCACGTGCACGTGGCCACCGTTGCCCACGCCGGCGACGTCGACCTTGGGGGAGAAGGACGTCCGCAACCCGTGCCGCGCACCGACGGCCCGGATCGTGGCCCGCACCAACACCGAGGTGTCCGCGGCCTGCACCAGCGGCTCGGCCACCACGGCCAGTTCCAGCTGCCCAGGCGCGTATTCGGGGTGGAACTGTTCCACGCGGATTCCCTGGCTCTCCAAGGCCTTCACCACGTCGCGGCAGTAGTCGCTCCCGCTGATGAGTCGCGTCATGCCGTATCCGGAACCGGTCACGCCGGGACGGAAGTCGGCACTGTCGCCGTCGCCGACGACCCACTCCACCTCGACCGCTCCCTGGGCCGTGATCCCTCGCTCGCCGAGGCCGGCCACCAACCGGCGCAGGAGCAACCGGCTGCACTGCGCGTGGGGCTCACCGGACTGCTGGTAGCGCTCGCCGGGGGACCACGCCCACCCCGGCTGTGCGGTGAGCGGGACGACGCGGGACGGGTCGGGGACGATCCGCAGGTCTCCCACCGGTTCCTTGCCCTCGCCCGCACCGGCGATCCAGTCGTCGAAACGGAACCGGTCGAAGCTCGTGGAGAACCCGGCCCCCCACGCCGCGAGATCAGGAAAGCGACGCAACGGCACGGATTTCACCCGCGCGATTCCCGAGTTGTCGACGAAGGTGGTCGCCACCATGTCGACACCCTGGGCTGCCAGGCTCCCGATCATGGCGGCGGCTCGGCTGCGTCGCTCCTCGCGCTCGACCAGGTCCATACTCGATCCTCTCGCCGGACGATGTCACCGTGAGCTCCTGTGCACCGGCTCGCGCGGTGACGAGGTGACTGCCGGTCAACACTATGTGATGACCGACTGGCGACGACGAGAGTGACGTCCGGGACGCGCGCCCCGCCCTCGGGTCGTCACCGTGGTAGAAGGAGGCTCATGGGCACGTCACCCGTCTCTGGTGGGGCGGATCGGATCACCGAGGACGACGACCGGCTCTACCGCGCCTGCGTGCAGCACGGTCCGCTCTCGGTCGGCGCCCTGGCGGGACACCTGGAGTGGGACCCGGCCGAGGTGGAACGGCGGTTGGTCAAGCTGCGCGGTCTCGGACTCGTGGGCGACGACGGCGGGAGGGTGACCGCCTTGCCGCCACGAGCGGCACTGCATGGGCTGGCGGACGATCTGGAGTCCGCCGCCGTGGCCGTGCGTCGACGAGCCACCGGATGGAGTGACCTGTGGCAGCGCCACCGGGAGCGCGCCCCCTACCTCGAGGTGCTCGAGACCGACGCTGAGGCGGCCGCCGCCGACGACCGGCTGCTGCGCGCTGCGCGTGACCAGATCCGGAGCCTCCAGGTGGGGCCCATTCGGTCCGCCGTCAGACGGGTCGCCGTGCCGGACGGCTTCTTCGAGGCGACCGAGCGTGGGGTCCGGTTCAGGGTGGTCTACGGCGTCGACATCCTGCGGGACCCGGACGGGCTCGCCGCCGTGCGGTCCTGCATCGGGGCGGGCGAGGAGGCGCGGGTCTTCCCGGACGTGCCGCTCAACCTGTCGGTCGCCGACGACCGGATGGCGATGCTCTCCGTGGCCGGGACCGACGACTACCCACGCCATGCTGTCGTGGTCCACCCCTCGGGGTTCCTCGCCGCGTTGATCTCCCTCTTCGAGTCCTACTGGCGGATGGGGGTGGCCGTCTCGGCAGACGAGGAGTCGACCGGGACACAGAGCCCCGACGAGCACAGTCGCCGGCTGCTCGTCTACCTCAGTGCCGGTCTGACCGACGAGTCGATCGCCCGCGAGCTCGGCGTGAGCGAGCGGACGATCGGCCGCAGGATCGCGCGGCTGCAGGAGCTGCTCGGGGCCAGCAGCCGGTTCCAGCTGGGTAGTCAGGCGACCCGCCGCGGGTGGATCTGATCCGGTGACGGACCAGACCCACCCACGGACGCCGCATACCGGTGGGGCGGCGGTCAGTCGGCGTCCGGGGCGACGATCTCCGGAAGCGCCGCCTCGAACCGCGCGTCGAGCGCGAGCGCGGGAAGCTTGTGGCCCTGGTTCGGCGCCGAGTCGACGATGTTGACGGCGAACTGTGAGCTCTTGAGCCGCTGGTTCGGCGTGCCGTGGTGGTTCTCGCTGCCGAAGCTGCAGTCACCGACGTTGTAGAAGGACTTCTCCACGTCGAGGGTGCGCTGGGCATTCAGTGCGGAGCCGCGGGCGTGGACGACGAAGTAGGTGCCGAAGGCGTCGGCCATGAGTTCGGTGCGTCGGGTCGCCTCCGCGCCGGTGAGCGGGGAGTCGAACAGGTTCTTGGCGTACTGCACCTGGTGGCCGTATTCGTGCGCGAGAACCCCGAGCGGGGCGGCCTTGTCCTGCAGGCCGATGCCGCGCATGCCCTGCAGGACGCCGTCACCGACGATGATCTTCTTCGTGAGGCCGAACTCCGCGACGTCCTCCGGGGTCGGGTTGAACGCAAAGGCGTTGAACGTGAAGTAGGGGTTCTCACCGTCATCGAGGGCCGGCTCGTCCAGCACGATCGCCTGCACGATCTGCGCGTTGCCGAGGGCCTCCTCGTGGTCCAGCCCGTACAGGACTTCGTAGACACGGACGATCCGATCCAGGTCCTGGTAGACGTTGCCGTGCATCGGGACGAGCTGGATGTCCGAGCCGTCGAAGTCCCAGAAGCGCTTGAGGTTCGTCATCTCCCGGTTCAGCTCGTTGGTGTAGGAACCATCGATCCCGAACTCGTTGCTCTTGCTCTGCTGACCGAACAGCAACGCGTCGTAGGTCGGGATCTGGTCACCGCCGAGCAGCATGAGGAAGAGCATCCGGAAACCGTTGACACCGCTCAGTTGCGCCGACAGCCACTGCCGCACCGGGGTGGTCTCGCACTGGTAGTTCTCGGGGTCGATGACGCTCTGCGACTGCTCGAACCAGGTCGTGCCGGTCAGGCCGAACCGAGCCTTCTTCGCTGCGACCCGCTGCTCCCAGTCGGCCGGCAGGTCCGCGGTGACCGCCCGGATCCGGGCCTTGAGTTGCGGCGAGAAGTCGCTCCGGGCCAGGAGTGCCTCGACCTTCGCCTGCAGCGACTGGCTGGCCGTCGAGGTCGCCGTGGACCCGGAGGTATCCGGCGTGGGGACGGCGGTGGCCGTCGTGGGCGCGAGGGTCAGAGCGAGAGTTGCGGCGAGTCCTGCGGCAACTGCGTGTGCGACCGGCTTCGTGGTCATGGTTGTCCTGTTCTTCGGTGTCGAGGGTCCTTCGAGCATCGGGGTGAGTGTGACTCTGGCGGATCCGCGCCGCGGAGGGAAGGGGATCGGATGTCGGCATCCGGCGTTGACGCAAACCGGACACGGACCGCGACCGTCAGGGACGCCGCAGTCGTGGGGCGCCGCCGCTGGGGAGGGTCACGATGCAAACAGCACTGGACAATCGGATGTGCTGACAACGAGACTGCTGTGTTTGGGGCCAACGATCGCAGGGCGCGTGGAACGGGAGTGAGTCGCAGTCGTGACGGAAACCGGGCAGAAACAGGGTGGCCTGCGCCGTGGGTTGTCGGTGTGGCAGGCGGTCGGGATCTCGGTGGCGCTGATGGCGCCGAGCATGGCGATCAACATCAATCCCCAGGGCACCGCCGGACTGATCGGCAGGGCAACCCCGTTGGCGTTCTTCCTGGCCGCGATCGCGGTGCTGCTGATCGCCTACGTGTTCGTCCGGCTGTGCCAGTACTACCGGCACGCGGGCTCGGTCTACGTCTTCGCCGGCGCCACCCTGGGCCCCCGGGCGGGTGCGATCGCCGGGCTCGGGCTGATGGGCACGTACATCTTCTACGCGCTGGTCACGTCCTCGGCAGCCGGCATCTTCGGCGCGGCGTTCCTCGACGAGGTGGGCGTGTGGAACAACCAGCCGTGGTGGGCCGGGTTCCTCGTCGGGGCGGTGGCGCTCGGTCTCGCGCTGTTCTTCACGGTGCTCCCGGCGAAGAACGCGACGAGCACCCTGCTCACCATCGAGGGGCTCACCGTGCTGCTCATCGTGGTCATCGGCGCCGTCGTGCTGATCCGGATGCTCGCCGGCAACGCACCCGGCGACGCGCAGTTCACCCTCGACGTCTTCAAGGTGGAGCCCGGCACGAGCGCGTCCAACCTGTTCCTGGGCATCGTCTTCGGGCTGCTCTCGTTCGCCGGGTTCGAGGCCGCGGCCACGCTGGGCGAGGAGGCGCACAACCCGCGCAAGGACATCCCCCGCGCCATCCTCGGCACCGCGATCTTCGGCGGTGTCTACTTCACGGTGATGACCGCGATCGAGATGATGGCGTTCGGGCCGGACGAGTCGGGCGTCAAGAAGTTCATCGACTCGTCGGCGCTCATGGGCGATCTGGGCACGCAATACATCGGCGCCTGGATCGGCGAGGTCATCACCCTGGGGGCCGGGATCAGCGCCTTCGCCTGCTGTCTGGCCTGCATCGTCGGTGCCTCGAGACTGCTTTTCGCGATCTCGCGCGACCTGCGGCCCGGCCACCCGCTGGCCCGGATCAGTGCCTACGGCACCCCCGCCGCCGCGGCCGGCGTCGTCACCGGTGCGGTCGCCCTGATCGCCGCGTTCTGCGCGATTGTGTGCCACGCCCAGCCGTTCGACACCTTCCTGTGGAGCGGCACGATCGGCACGCTCATCCTGCTGGTCGCCTACGTGCTGGCCACGATCGGCTGCATCAAGCTGGTCTTCATCGACAAGAAGCTGCCGGTGCCCACCTGGCAGGTGGTGATCCCGATCGGGGCCCTGCTGATGCTCGGCTACACGATCTGGCGCAACGTCTTTCCCTACCCGACGTCGGGTCCGGAGCGGTTCTTCCCGATCGTGGCCTTCGGCTGGCTGCTGCTCGTGACGATCGTGATGTTCGCGGTCCCGGGCCTGGCCCGGCGCCTGTCCGCCGGGATGGCCGCCATCGACGCGGAGTCCGAGCTGGAGGAGACTCACTGAATGTCCGAACCTGCCCTCACGCCGCAGGCCTGGCTGACCGGCGGCCTGGTCGACCACCACTGCCACGGACTGGTGCTGCGCGACCTCGACCGCGACGGGTTCGAGGGGATGCTGAACGAGGCTCCCGGCCGCTCGCCGCTCGGCACGTCCGTCTTCGACTCGATGATCGGCGTGGCGGTGCGGCGCTGGTGCGCCCCCGTCCTGGGCCTGCCGCCGTTGGCCGACCCGGACGACTACCTCGCACGCCGCCGCGAGCTGGGCACCGAGGAGGTCGCGCGTCGCCTGCTGGTCGCCTCCGGCACCGAGTCGTATGTCGTGGACACCGGTTTCGAGCCCGGGCTCATCTGCGAGCCGGGCGAGCTGTCAGCCCTGAGCGGCGGACGGGCGCGCGAGATCGTCCGGCTCGAGCGGTTGGCGGAGTCCGTGCTCGATGCCGGGGTGGCCCCGGACGACTTCGCCGGGAGGTTCACCGAGCTGCTCGCCGCTCAGGCGGCCCGCCCCGAGGTCGTCGGCACCAAGAGCATCGCGGCCTACCGGGTGGGGTTGCGGCTGCCCGACGCGCCAGCCACCGAAGCCGAGCTGTCCCGGGCCCTGGGCGAGCTCGTGCCGGTCGACGGCAGGCACCGCATCGCGCACCCGGTGGTCAACGGGTGGCTGGCGTGGGCGGCGGTCCGCGCGGGACTGCCGTTGCAGGTCCACGTCGGCTACGGGGACAGCGACCTCGACCTGGCCGAGTGCGACCCGCTGCACCTGACCCGCTTCCTCCGGGCGACCCAGCAGCACGGCGTCCCCGTGCTGCTCCTGCACAACTACCCGTTCCACCGGCACGCCGCCTACCTGGCCCAGGTGTTCGACCACGTGTTCATGGACGTCGGTCTGGCCACCCACAACACCGGGGCGCTGTCGCCCGCGGTGCTGCGGGAGTCCCTGGAGCTGGCGCCGTTCGGCAAGCTGCTCTACTCCTCCGACGCGTTCGGCCTGGCCGAGCTCTACCTGCTGGGGGCGCACTTCTTCCGGCGGGGTCTGTCCGCGGTGCTCACCCCGTTGCTGGAGGCCGGCGAGATGGGTGAGGCGGACGCCGTCCGCCTGGCCGCACTGGTGGGCCGTGAGAACGCCGCGCGGGCCTACGACCTCGACGTCGACTGACCGCAGGAGGCCGCAGCGTCGGCCGGCTCCGCGCGCGGCAGGCGCGTGAGCGGCATACGCTCCCGGGTCCGCTCGTCCGCGGGGAGGTCGACGTGGACCCGCAGGTCGGGATGCTCCGGCACCGCGAGCTCCACCGTGTGGAACGTCATCCGCCCGGCGACCGGATGGTTGAACGCGCGCAGCCGCGTGCCGGGCCCGACGATCTCGTGGCGTGACCACACCTTCGCGAAGTCGTCGCTGAGCGCGAGGAGCCGCTGGATCGTCGTCTCCCACCGTGGGTCACCGATGTGGTCGGCGTAGCCCGCACGAAAGCGGCCGACGAGCTGGCGCAGGCTCTCGTCGTAGTTCGCCAGCTTCTGGCGTGCCGTGGGCTCGGTGACCACGCACCAGAGCGAGTTGCGGTGAATGCACGGCGTGCTGTGCCAGTCGCGAAACAGGTCGGAGTAGGCCCGGTTGGTGACCAGCAGGTCGAGCATCGAGTTGGACAACGAGGCCGGCGTCCCTCCGAACGCGTCGACGACGTCGTGCAGGTGCTCCGCGAGGTCCGCCTCGGCAGCCGGCACCGGCAGGGGAGTGGCGTCCACCAGCCGGTAGAGGTGCTCGCGGTCCGCAGCCGACAACCGCAGCGCCCGCGCCACCGCGTCGAGCACCTGGTAGCTCGCGTTGATCGGCCGGCCCTGTTCGAGCCACGTGTACCACGTGATCCCCACTCCGGCGAGCAACGCGACCTCCTCGCGGCGCAGGCCCGGGGTGCGCCGCCGACCGCCTGCGGGGAGGCCGACGTCGGCCGGCTGCACCTGCGCGCGCCGGGCCCGCAGGAAGTCACCCAGCTCGGAACGCCGAGCGGCCTTCAGATCGTGCTGGCTCAGGGTCGGTGCCGTGCTCACCCCACCCAGCCTGCCAGCCGCCACCGACGCGCGCAGGTGACTTTGTGCCGAGGGTGGTGTTCCCAGCACCAGCACCAGCAGGCTCTCGGCACGGTCGGCTCGGCACCCGCACCCTCTGACGTATGACGTCACGCCCCTCACCTGCCTCCGTCACCGACGCCGCTGGCGCGGCGGTGCCTGCGGACCCGGTGCCGTCCCGGGCGTGGGCTGCTCTCGCCATCATGCTCGTGGGTCAGCTGATGGGGCTGGTCGACGTCACGATCGTCAACGTCGCGCTCGCCGACATCGGCCGTGAGCTCGACGCCGGTGGCGCCGCGCTGCAGCTGGTCGTCGCCGGCTACACCGTGAGCTACGCGGTGCTGCTCATCACGAGCGCCCGGCTCGGTGCGGTCCTCGGCCACCGTCGCCTGTTCCGCACGGGCATCGCGGTCTTCACGCTCGCCTCCCTGGCCTGTGCCCTGGCTCCCTCGGCCGTGTTCCTCATCGTGGTGCGCGTCGTCCAGGGCGCCGGCGCGGCCGCGATGATGCCGCAGGTCATGAGCACGATCCAGACCCGGTTCACGGGAGACGCGCGCGGTCGGGCGCTCGCCGCATACACCGCGGTCATCGCCGCGGGCAACGTCATCGGCCAGGTCCTCGGTGGGGTGCTCATCGGGCTGGACCTCGACGGGCTCGGCTGGCGCTGGGTCTTCCTGGTCAACGTGCTTCCCGGAGTCGTCGGATGGGTCCTGCTGCCCCGGGTGATGGACCGCGAAGCGCGCCGGGGTGGATCACCGCGCGTCCTGCTGGACCTGCGCGGGCTGGCCCTGGCGACGACCGCGGTGGTGCTCATCGTGCTGCCGCTCGTCCTGGGCCGCGAGGAGGGTTGGCCGGCGTGGATGTGGGTGAGCCTCGCCGTCGGGGTGGCGCTCGCCGTGGCGTTCGTGCGGGTCGAGCAGGCGGTGCTCGCCACCGGTGGGCGTCCGCTGCTCAACCTGCAGGTGCTGCGCAGCCGCGGCATGGGAGTCGGGATCCTGTCCCTGATCGCCGTCATGCTGGCGTATGGGGGGTACCTGTTCACCCTGTCCGTGCACCTGCAGCTGGGGCTGGGGGACAGCGCCCTGCGCACCGGGTTGACGTTCGCGCCGGCCTCGGTGACCTTCGGACTGCTCGGGCTGTTCTGGCGACGACTCCCGGCGCGATGGCACCACTGGCTCGCGCCCGTCGGGCTGGTCTGGGCGGCAGCGGGATTCGTGGCTCAGGCGGTCCTCCTGGACGGCGGGTCGACCGGAGGCGCGATGCTCGTCGTGGCCATCGGACTGGGCGGTGTCGGCTTCGGTTTGGCCTTCGGCCCGCTGCTCGCGCACGCGCTCGTCCACGTGCCGCCGGACCAGGCGTCCGACGCGAGCGGGCTGCTCACCACGGCCTTCCAGCTGAGCCAGGTCTTCGGGGTCGCGGTCTTCGGCACGCTCTTCCTGAACCTGGCGGGCAGCGGTGGGCCGGCCCGATCCGGGAGCGCCTACGGCGAGACGACCTGGTGGATGGTGGCGATGCTGCTCGTGGGGGCGGTCTTCGGCATCGCGCTGGCGCGGGTCGTGCGGCGGGCGCGTGCCGAGGCGGTGGTCGCTCGCTGAGCAGCCGCACACCCTAGGG
>CAYRLV010000139.1:0-1544 GCA_964425155.1 uncultured Ornithinicoccus sp.
GTCACCGTGGTGGCCTCGCTCGCCTACGGGTGGCTGGCCGGTGCCGTCCACCTCGTCCTGGTCGTGGGCGGTGGGCTCGCCTACGACGCGGGACTCAAGTCCACGCCAGCGTCGTTCGTGCCCTACCTGGTCGCCTTCGGTGCCCTCCCGGCCGTCGTGACGCTGGGCCTGGCCGACCCCGCGTGGCCGCCCGGCTGGGTCATGGGTGCGGCCGGCCTCCTGGGTGTGGGGGCGCACCTGCTCAACGTCCTGCCCGACCTGGACCAGGACGCCGCGACCGGGGTGGTCGGTCTCCCCCACCGACTGGGGCCGCGGTGGTTGCGGGTGGCCGCGGCCGCGCTCCTGGCCGGAGCGACGGCCCTCGTCCTGCTGGGGCCGACGGGCGCGCCGACGTGGTTCGCCTGGGCGGGCGCGGGCATCGCCGCCGTCGTCCTGACCACCAGTGTCCGCGCTCGGGGACGCGGCGCCTTCCTCGGGGCGATCGCCGTCGCGGCGATCGACCTGGCCCTCCTCCTCGACGCGTGGTGAGCCGGCCCGCCGCTCCGTGGCATGCTTCGTCGGGATGACTGGTTACCGTGCGCTCTCGGACTCCTACCACGCGCTGCTGGGGGTAGTCACCGATCTGGACGACACGGTGGGGTGGCGCGCCACCCGCTGCGTGGGGTGGACGGTGCGCGACCTCGTCCACCACCTGCTCAGTGACGCCCAACGCGCCCTGGTCGCGCTGCACACCCCCGCCGACGGACCCCCGGACGTCGACGCCGTGTCCTACTGGGCGGCGTGGCAACCGGGCACCCCGGGCGCGGACGCCGGCCGGCGGGGCACCCGGATCATGGCCAGCGCCTGGACCAGCGTCGCCCCGATCGCCGCCTCGTACGCCGAGACCGCGCGGGCGGTGCTGCATGCCGGCCGCGCCCGGTCGGGGGACGACCTCGTCGCCACCCAGGGGCACGTCCTCACGGTGGACGCGCTGTTTCGCACGCTGGCGGTCGAGGCGACCGTGCACCAACTCGACCTGCAGCTCGGACAACCCTCCGAGGCCGGCCTCACCGAGACGCGCCGCGTCCTCGACGGACTCCTCGGGTTCGCGGCCCCCGTGTCCGACGCGACGCGCTACGCGTTGATCGGCACGGGACGCGAGCGACCGGACGACGACGAGGCCGAGGCGCTCGGTGCGGCGGTGGACCGGATACCGCTGTTCGGGTAGCGCACCTGCTGCGTCAGCTGCTGCCGTCGAGGGTGAGGACCACCTTGACGTCGTCGTCCTGGGGGTCGAAGGCCTCGGCGAAGCGCTCCAGCGGCACCCGCCGGGTCACCAGCCGCTCCAGCCACGCCACCTCCGCCCGGGCCAGCGACTCGGCGGCCAGCGCATAGTGGTGCAGGTTGGCGTTGACGGAGCCGAACACGACGTCGTTCTCCAGGACGATGTCCCGGTTGATCGCTCCCGCGTCGACGGACAGGGCCTTGCCGACCGAGGAGATCCCGGTCAGACACAAGATCCCGTAGGTGCCCGTGGCCGCCATCGCCCCGAAGATCACCGGCGG
>CAYRLV010000139.1:1644-6909 GCA_964425155.1 uncultured Ornithinicoccus sp.
CGGTTGCCGATCCGCTCGATCTGGTCCCAGGCCTTGGCGACCACCGTGGTCGGCTCCATCAGCATCCCCACGCTCTCCAGCTTGGGGTCCAGTCGCACCGCGTAGTCCGTCTCGACGGTCCAGGCCTCGCTGGCGTAGCCGTCGATCTCCTTGATGCCGCGCTCGGTGTATCGCCCGTTGCGGCACATGTCGAACTGCCCGTGCGCGCAGGCGCCGCACGGCTCGGGGTCGGGACGACGTACGACGCCGACCACGAGGTCGCCGGCCGCGAAGCCGCTTCCGTCCGGCGCGGTGCGTACGCGCCCCAGCGACTCGTGCCCGAGCACCAGCCGCTCGCGACCCGGGGGCGCCCAGCCGTACTCCCCGGCGGCGAGCTCCTTGTCGGTGCCGCAGACACCGACGGCCAGGCCGTCCACCAACAGGTCGCCCGGGGCCGGGTCGGGGTCGGGGACCTCGGTGACGTCGAGCGAGCCGGACTTCTGGGGGACGAGGGTGAGTGCGTGCATGGGGGCAAATCTAGACCGGCGCAGGCTGGTCGTCAGGTCGGGTACGTGCCACGCTGGACGCGGACGAAGGGAGCGTGCGGTGGAGCAGACGCAGGGAGCGTACGGAGACCAGGAGTCCGGCGACGAGGACCACGCGGAGCGGGAAGCGAGGAAGCAGCACGAGCTCCAGCAGTGCATCGACCTGATCTTGTCCGAGCACGCCGGGAAGACCGTGACCGAGCTGCGTGACCTGCTCGGTGACGCCGTCGAGGCGGCGGGACACCCGCGGCCACCCCTCACCTGGCTCGAGGCGGTGAGCGAGGAGATCGCCGACGGCCGGCGCTACATCACGGGGACGCACGCGGACGGGAGCGTGCAGCCGCTCAGCGAATGACGCGCGGGGCACGCAGCGGCGTGGCGTGGCGCAGGCGGCTCGCCCGGTCAGCCGCGGAGCGTACCGGTGGCGCTGAGCGCGCACCGACCGGAGAGGGTCGTGCCCTCGCTGCCGACCGTGACCTCGAGGGTGCTGGGCCGCCCCATCGCGGCGCCTTGCCGGACCCGCACCGTCCCTCCCGCCGGTGCTGCGGCGCCGTGATCACGCAGGTGGGCGGCGAGCGGGCCGGCGGCGCTGCCGGTGGCGGGGTCCTCGAGGATGCCGACGGTGGGGTTGAAGAAGCGGGCGTAGGCGTCCACGTCCGGTAATCGGGACGCCGCGGTGGCCCGCGTGTAGAGGTAGCAGCCCTGGGCCCCGGTCGTGGCAAGGACCTCACGGAGCGCGTCCTGGTCCGGCCGGCTCTCGTCGACTCGTTCGACCGTCGTGACGGGCACGAGCAGGTGGTTGCTCCCCACCGATCCGCAGACCACGTCGATGTCGTCGTCCAGGTCGTCGAGCTCGAGGGCCAGCGCGTCGAGGACGACGGCGGCATCCGTCTCTGCCGGGGTGAGTCGGACGGCACCCTGATCCAGACCGATCGTGAGCGGGCCGTGCTCGGGCGCGGTGAGGTGCACGGGGAGCGCTCGTCCACCCAGCTCCTGGACGGCCCGCGGAGCCTCGGCCCGACCCGAGGTGGCCAGCCACCACCACGCGCCCAGGGCATTGTGGCCGGCGCCGGTGACCTCGTCCCCGGACGGCGTGAACGACCTGAGCCGCCAGTGCGCCTCGGCGAGCGTCGGTCTGGACACGAAGGTGGTCTCGGACAGGTTGAACTCCACGGCGATCCGCGCCATCTGCTCGGGCGCGAGGTCGTCGGCGTCGGTCACCACCGCCAGTGGGTTGCCGGCGAAGGGGTGGTCGGCAAAGACGTCGACCACCGCGTAGTCGTGCTGGGACACGGGTGCCATCACGTGCGCGGGTCCTCTCGTGTGGGGGTCGGTCCATCAGGGTCGGTGCGCACCGTCACGCGGGTCACCGGCGTCACGGCCGGCGGTGCAGGAGCAACGGGAGCACGGCTGCGGCGCCCGCCTCACGCAACGCCGCGGCGCCGACGGTCAGGGGCCAGAGCGAGGACGACGCGTCGCAGACCAGCAGGACGGTCCGCCCGCGGACCTGCGCCGCCAGGTCGTCTCCCACGACGATGGCGGACCGCCAGCCCGCGGCCTCCTCCGGTGAGCTCAGCGCCGGGTCGGGCGCCGCCGTCGCGAGGGGAAGGTCGGCCCGGTCGAGCCGTCCGACCCGGGCGAGGTGGTCGGCGACCTCCCGGGTCACCCGGTCGAGACCGGCCGCCGCCAGGGGCAGCACCACCTCCGGGCGGCTGACCCACGACGCACGCCAGCCGGCGAGCACCTCGACGGCCGCCCGGCAGAGCTCCTCGGGCGCGGGTCCGTCCTGCGCCAGCGCGGTGCGGACCAGCTCGCGCCACTCCGGTGCGTCGGCGTAGATCACCGTCCGACCGGGCTCGGCCATCAGCTCGGCCGGGATGCGCCCCCGCGCCCCGAACGCACCGCCGGGCCACATCTTGCGCGGCTCGAGCACGTGCACCTCGCCCCGCAGGGTTCGCGTCACCGCCGCGACCGTGTCGTCCTCCGGCCGGGCCGAGAGCGGCTCGGGCAACCGGCCCAGGCAGACCGAACAGCGGCCGCAGGGCGCCGCGCTCGGGTCGTCCAGCGACTCCTGCAACAGCTGCATGAGGCACCGGTCCCCCCGGGTGTAGGCGCGCATGATGTCGGCCTCCCGGCGCCGGGTCGCGACGATGCCGTCGTAGTGGTCGGCGTCGTGCCGCCACGGCGCCTCACCACGCACCCAGCCGCGCTCGGTGCGCTCGACGACTCCGTCGACGGCGAGCTGCTTGAGCATCAGATCGACCCGGCCACGACGCAGCCCGGTCTCGGCCTCCAGCGACGGGACCGACGCCGCCTCCTCCGGCGGGTAGGCCTCCAGCCCGGCGAGCAGCCGGCGCACCTGCTCGGGGTCGGGAATGGTCGCGGTGGCGAAGTAGTCCCACACGCCGGCGTCGGCCTCGGACGGCAGCAGCACGACGGGGGCGTGCTCGATCGCCCGCCCGGCCCGGCCGACCTGCTGGTAGTAGGAGACCGGCGACGGCGGCGAGCCGACGTGCACGACGAACCCGAGGTCGGGCTTGTCGTAGCCCATCCCCAGCGCGGACGTCGCGACGAGCGCCTTGACCTCGTTGCGGCGCAGCGCGTCCTCCAGCCGCTCCCGCTCCGCCGGGTCGAGCTGACCGGTGTAGGCGGCGACCGGCAGGTCGGGGCCGTGCCGCTCGCTGATCGCCCCGGCCAGCCGCTGGGCATCGGCCACGGTGAGGGTGTAGACGATGCCCGAGCCGGGCAGCCGGGGCAGGTGGTCGACGACCCAGGCGTAGCGCTCGATCGGGCTCAGCGCCTCCACCACGGACAGCTGCAGGCTGCGCCGGGCCAACGGCCCGCGCAGCACCAGGGTGCTCTCCCCCAGCTGCGCGGCCACGTCGTCGGTGACCCGGGCGTTGGCGGTGGCGGTGGTCGCGAGCACCGGCGTCTCGGGGTTCAGCCGCTGCAGCACGTCGGACACCCGCCGGTAGTCCGGTCGGAAGTCGTGGCCCCAGTCGGACACCGCATGCGCCTCGTCGATGACGAGCAACCCGATGCGCCCGGCCAGCCCGTCGAGCACCCGCCGCCCGAAACCGGGGTTGGCGAGCCGCTCCGGCGACACCAGCAGCACGTCGACCTCGTCGGCCGCCAGCTCGGCCTCGATCTCCTGCCACGCGCCGACGTTGCTGGAGTTGAGCGTCCGCGCCACGAGGCCACCGCGCCCGGCGGCGACGACCTGGTCGCGCATCAGGGACAGCAGCGGCGACACGACGAGCGTGGGCCCGGCGCCCTCGGCACGGCGGATCGCGGTGGCCGCCCAGTAGACCGCGGACTTGCCCCAGCCCGTGGCCTGCACCACCAGGGCCCGCGACCGGGGCTCCGCCAGCGCGGCCACCGCCTCGGCCTGGTCGTCCCGCAGTCGGGCCCCGGGGCCCGCGAGTGCCTCGATCACCCGCGCGGCGACCTCGGTGCGCGTCGTCGTCATACCCATGGAGGCGACCCTACGGCTGCTCGACGACACCTCCCGTACCCTGCCACCCGTGCCAGTGACCCGTGACCCACGTCGGTGAGCCCCACCCAGCCCTCCAGCCGGTGGTCGCCGGTGCTCGCCTACGCCGCCGTGAGCGCCAGCAACCAGATGCTGTGGCTCACCTTCGCGCCGGTGACCACCGGGGCCGCCCGGCACTACGGGGTCAGCGTCGGTGCCGTCGGCTGGCTGGCCCAACTGTTCCCTCTCCTGTATGTCGTGCTGGCCCTGCCCGCGGGCCGGCTCCTGGACCGCTCGCTGCCCGGGTGGCTCGGCGTCGGGGCGGCCCTCACGGCGGCCGGCGCCGTGCTGCGCCTTGCCGGAGGTGCGTTCGAGTTCGCCCTGGCCGGACAGGTGTTGGTCGCGCTCGCCCAGCCCTTCGTGCTCAACGCCGTGACCGCGATGTCCCGTCGCCACCTGCGGCCGGCCGACCGGGCGACCGGCATCGCGATCTCCTCTGCGGCCATCTTCGCCGGCATGGTCCTCGCCTTCGCGACGGGAGCGGCGTTCGGTGACGCCCACCTTGCCACCTTGTTGTGGGTCCAGGCGACCGCCTCCGTGCTGGCCTCCCTCGCCCTGGCGTCGTCGTTGGTGCGGCAGCAGACGCGCCCCGGAGGTCCGACCGACCCGACCGGGCGCCCCGTCGCGACCGGGGCGGCCCCCGGACGGGCCATCCTGCTCCACCTGTGGTCCGACCCCTACGTTCGCCTCCTCGTGGCTCTCGTGCTGGCGGGTTTCGGGGTGTTCGTCGCCCTCACCACCTGGCTCCAGGCGCTGCTCGAGCCGGCGGGCGTCAGCGCGTCCTGGTCCGGCCTGCTCCTGCTGCTGATGGTCGTCGCGGGCGTGCTCGGCTCGGGTCTGCTGGCCCCGCGGCTGGTCGACCCGCCCCGCGAACCCGTTTTCCTGGGGCTCTCGGTCGTCGTCGCGGCCCTGGGGCTGCTCGCGCTCGCCGTCGCCCCTGGCCCGTGGACGGCGCTGGTGGTCCTCGTCGTCGTGGGCGCGCTGCTGCTGACCGACCTGCCCCTCATCCTGGGTCTGGCCGAGCGGCGAGCCGGTCACGCCGCCGCCACCGCGACCGGCCTGCTCTGGCTCGCGGGCAACCTCGGCGGGCTCCTGCTGGCCGTGGTGGTCCAGGCGCTCGTGCACCACCCCTCGGCAGCGTTCGTGGTCATGGCGGCCGCCCTGGTCGCCGCGCTCCCGGTGGTGCGGCGCCTCGCGATCGCCACCCGG
>CAYRLV010000139.1:7009-9177 GCA_964425155.1 uncultured Ornithinicoccus sp.
GCTCGGGGAGGTACTTGACCGCCTCGCGCACGGTGACTCCCGAGGCCCGCGTGGCCCGCGGTCGGAGCCAGTCGGCCACGAGCCGAGGCCGCCGCTTCGAGGTGTCCCGCAGCACCCAGCCGATCGCCTTGCGGATGAAGAACTCCCGCTCCTCCAGCATCGCGTCGGCATAGCGCCCGAACCGGTCGAAGTCGCCCTCGCCGCGACGCAGCGGCCCGAGCAGGGCGAGCAGCGCCGAGCGACGGATCCAGAAGTCGTCGTCGACCGCCCACCGGTCGAGGGCGTCGACCAGCTGGGGGAATCGTTCGACCAGCCCACCGGCGACCTGCTCCGCCAGCGGGTCGACCAGTGCCCACGTCCCCGCCTCGCGGAGGCACCGCTCCACCAGGGCAAGGTCCTCGGGGCGCAGCCGTGACTCGTGGAATCGCAGCAGTTCGACCGCGGCCGAGCGTCGTTCGTGCACCGGTGGGTCCGGCTCGGCCCACAGGGCCTCGGCGAGCGCCAGCACGTCCCGCCGCTCCAGTCCCGGCCCGCGGCGAGCGAACTCCCGCACGATCCGTCGGATCTCGGGCACCCGGACGCCGAGGTGGACCAGCTCGCTCTTGAGGTAGCGCCTCTCCTGGACCGCGCGGTCGGGGTCGGCCGCCGACTCCAGCGCCGTCACGATCTCGGCGATCGCGTCACTCACCACCATGGCCGGCGCACCGTGCCGCTCACCCCCGGGCCAGCCGTTCGGCGGCCTCCGCGGCGTCGAGCTCCGCCGCCCGTTCGGGGGTCGGGGCGCGTCCGCCCAGGCGGGCCGGCAGGAAGACGGCGTCGTCGCCGGTCAGCGGCGGGTAGGTGTCCTGGGCCCGGTGCAGCATCGCCGTCATCCTCGTCCGCAGCTCCGCGGTGGCCGCCTCGGTGTCCTCCGTGCGGTCCACCACGAGCGGCTCCCCCACGGTCAGGCTGATCGGGGTGCGCGTCCGGCCGAGACGCTTGGGGTGGTCCTTCGTCCAGACCCGTTGCGACCCCCAGACGATCGTCGGCACGAGGGGCACCCGCGCGGCCTGGGCCAGCCGCACCGCACCGGGCTTGAACTCCTTGAGCTCGAACGAGCGAGAGATGGTCGCCTCGGGGAACACCCCCACCACCTCGCCCTGCTTGAGGGCCGCCAGGGCGGCCCGGAAGGACGCCATCCCTGCCGACCGGTCGACGGGGATGTGCTTCATCCCGCGCATCAGGGGACCGCTCACCGGATGGGTGAACACCTCCTGCTTGGCCATGAAGCGCACCAGGCGGCCGGAGGGGCGGGCGGCCAGCCCCGCATACGCGAAGTCGAGGTAGCCGATGTGGTTGAGCACCATCACCGCTCCCCCGCGGCTGGGCACGTGCTCGGCCCCCTCCACGCGAAAGCTCAGGCCCTGCAGCGCGAACAGCGCTCGGATGGCGGCCACGACGGGCGTGTACACGGGCTCCATGGGCACCACCGTAGAGCCCCGTGACGCAGACCCTCGATTCGTTTTACATAGGCTACCTATGTATGATGCCTCTTGTGTCCGCTCCGTCCTCCGCCCCCGCGCTCGGGTCCCGGCTGCTCAGTGCCGTCACCCGGTTGAACCGCTGGGCCACGCGCGCGGCCGACCTCGAGGGTCTGCCGGCCCAGGCACGGCTGCTCGGGCAGCTCGACGAGCTCGGGCCCGCGCGGATCGGCGACCTCGCCCGGGCCGACCACTGCAGCCAGCCGACGATGACCGGTCAGGTGCAGCGGCTCGAGACCTCCGGTCTGGTGCTGCGCCGCCGCGACCCGGACGACGCGCGCGCCTGCCTGGTCGAGCTGACCGATGACGGACGGGCCGCCCTCGCCCGCGTCCGGGCCGCGCGCTCGGCGGCGGTCGCTCCGGTGGTCGAGCGCCTCCACGAGGAGGAGCGGGCCGCCCTCCGAGCGGCCATCACCAGTCTCGAGCGGCTGCTCGAGGCGGCCGACCTGGCCGAGCGCGAAGACCCTTCCGGACACGTCCGACCAGCAGTTCCCGATCAGCACCAGGAGTCCTAGCAGATGTGGCGTCAGCCCAAGTCCGTCCTCGCCGTCGCCTTCGCGAGCGTCATCGCGTTCATGGGGATCGGACTGGTCGACCCGATCCTCAAGCCGATCGCCGACCAGCTCGACGCCACGCCGTCGCAGGTCT
>CAYRLV010000140.1:0-9141 GCA_964425155.1 uncultured Ornithinicoccus sp.
GATGGCCGGATGGACCTCGGACTTCGTGATCGTGTGTATGTCGTGACCGGCGCCTCCCGCGGGCTGGGGCTCGCCACGGCGCAGCACCTGGTCGCCGACGGCGCGCAGGTGGTGCTGTGCTCACGCCACCAGGACAGCGTCACGAGCGCGGCGCGCGAGCTCGGGGAGGACGCCGCGGTCGGGATCGCGGCCGACCTCGCCAGCGAGAGCACCGCGGAGACGCTGGTGGCGACAGCGCTGAAGCGCTTCGGCCGGGTCGACGGCGCGGTGATCAGTGTCGGCGGTCCGCCGGCCGGTGGGGTCGGTGAGGTGAGCGACGAGCAGTGGCGGACGGCGTTCGAGTCCGTCTTCCTCGGCGCGCTGCGACTGGCGCGGACGGTCATCACGGCCGAGCGCGAGGACCCGGCCGACGACCGGAGCGTGACGATGGTGCTGTCGTCGTCGGTCCGCAGCCCCATCGGCCGACTGGGCATCTCCAACGGGCTGCGCCCCGGGCTGGCGATGGCGGCCAAGTCGCTGGCCGACGAGTTCGGCCCGATCGGCGCCCGGGTGAACGTGGTCCTGCCGGGGCGCATCGACACCGACCGCGTCCGCGAGCTCGACGCCAGCACCGGGGACCCGGAGGGCAGCCGGGCCCAGGCGAGCGCCAGCATCCCGCTGGGCCGCTACGGGCGCCCCGAGGAGTTCGGCCGGGTGGCCGCCTTCGTCGCGTCTCCGGCCGCCTCCTTCGTGAGCGGGTCCGCGGTGACCGTGGACGGCGGCATGACCCGGGCGCTCTGACGACCGGTCAGCCGACCCTCTGCCGGTCCTCGTCGGCGTCATCGGCGAACTGGGTGCGATACAGGTCGGCGTAGAGCCCACCCTCGGCCAGCAGCTGGTGGTGTCGGCCGCGCTGCACGATCCGTCCCTCGTCCATGACCAGGATCTGGTCGGCGCCCCGGATCGTGGACAGCCGGTGCGCGATGACCAGCGCCGTGCGGCCGGCGAGCGCTCCGTCGAGGGCCCGCTGGACGGCGAGTTCCGACTCGCTGTCGAGGTGCGCCGTCGCCTCGTCGAGCACGACCAGGCCCGGAGCCTTGAGCAGCAACCGGGCGATGGCCAGCCGCTGCTTCTCGCCACCGGACAGCCGGTGCCCCCGGTCTCCCACGACGGTGTCGAGTCCCTCCGGCAGCTGCTCGACCAGACCCCACACCTGCGCGGCCCGCAGCGCCTCCACCATCTCCGCCTCCGTCACACCGGGGCGCGCGTAGGCGAGGTTGGTGCGGATCGTGTCGTGGAACAGGTGCGCCTCCTGGGTGACCACACCAACCAGGTCGTGCAGCGAGTCCAGACCGACCTCGCGCAGGTCGAGGCCGTCGATGCGGACGCTGCCCTCGGTCGGGTCGTAGAGCCGGGCGACGAGGGAGGACAGGGTGCTCTTGCCGGCGCCGCTGGGGCCCACCAAGGCCACCAACTGACCGGGCTCGACGTGGAACGACACGTCGTGCAGGACCACCTCGCCGCCCTTGCGGTCCAGCGTGGTGACCCGCTCCAAGGACGCCAGCGAGACCTCGTCCGCCGAGGGGTAGGCGAAACTCACCCGGTCGAGGTCAAGCGTCACCGGCCCGTCCGGAAGGCGGCGAGGAGCCTCAGGCTCACGGACGGCGGGTCGCAGGTCCAGGACCTCGAAGACCCGCTCGAACGAGACGAGCGCGGTCATCACGTCGACCCGGACGTTGGAGAGTGCGGTCAGCGGGCCGTAGAGACGCGCCAGCAGGGCGGCCAGCGCCACGAGGGTGCCGACGGTGAGCGAGCCGTTCACCGCCATGACGCCACCGAGGCCGTAGACCATGGCGGTGGCGAGTGAGGCGACCAGGGTCAGCATGACGAGGAACACGGTGCGGTTCACGGCGATCCGGACGCCCATGTCGCGCACCCGACCGGCGCGCTCCGCATACTCCTCGTCCTCGGTGTCGGCGCGCCCGAACAGCTTGACCAGCAGGGCCCCGGCCACGTTGAAACGTTCGGTCATGCGGGATCCGAGATCGGCGTTGTAGTTCATCGACTCGTAGGTGAGGCCGGCCAGTCGCCTGCCCATGATCCGGGCGGGGATGAGGAAGAAGGGCAGCAGCGCCAGTGCGGCGAGGGTGAGCGGCCACGACATGAACGCCATGGCCGTGACGATCATCACCAGCGACACCGCGTTGCTCACCACACCCGACAACGTCGAGGTGAAGGCCTGCTGGGCACCGATCACATCGGTGTTGAGCCGGCTGACCAGCGCGCCGGTCTGGGTCCGGGTGAAGAACGCGATCGGCTGGCGCAGCACGTGCGCGAACACCTCGGTGCGCAGGTCGTAGATCAACCCTTCGCCGATGCGCGAGGAGTACCAGCGCTGCACCAGGGTCAACGCCGCATCGAGCAACGCGAGCAAGGCTGCCAACAAGGCGAATCCGATGACCACGCCGCGGTCCTTCTTGACCACGCCTTCGTCGATGAGCTCCCTCAGGATGAGCGGAGTCGCCGCGGTCAGTCCGGCGGCGATGACGACGAGCACGAGGAACACGATGATCGGCCGCTTGTAGGGCCGGGCGTAGCTCAGCACCCGGCGTGCCGTCCCGGGTTGCAGCCGGCGTTGCCCCACCGACTGGTCGCGGGAGTAGGAGCGCATCATGCCCCAGCCCTGCATCGCCATGCCTACTCCGTTCTCCGCCGACGCCTGGTGCGACGACCGCTCCGCTGAATCGTCTTGTCGCGACTCCTGCGCGGCAGGCCTCCGCTCCGTTCCACATCGTCGCCGCTGTCGCCGCTCGTGCCCCTTCTCAACACCGCGACGACGGCGTTACTTCCCGCGCCGCTGGGCCAGCGCCGTGAGCAACCGGGCCTGGGCGGCTCGCTCCGCTGCACACTGCTCGGTCCTCGTCGCGTCGATCGCGTTGCGCAGCAACGGCTTCAGCTCGCGGACGGCTGGGCCTGGCGCTTGGAGCACTGCTGCTGCCAGGTCCCGTGCTGCGGCATCCAGCTCGCCGATCTGAACCGACAGCTGCGCCAACCCGATCTGCACCGCCTCCGGGGCTCGCACCACCCTGCCCGTGGCACAGATCTCCAGCGCTCGCGCATAGCCCACGTGCCGGACCAACGGCGTGGTGCCGGCCAGGTCCGGCACCAGACCCAGGCTGGTCTCCTTCATCGCCAGGGCCACATCGTCGGCAACCACCCGCAGGTCGCAGGCCAGTGCGAGTTGGAAGCCGGCGCCGATCGCGTGCCCCTGCACCGCGGCGATGGTGACGGCCGGGATCTCCGACCAGACGGTGAAACCCGCCTGGAAGCCGGCGACCGCCTCCTCGACGGCGCTGGTGCCGCGCGCGCCCAGCTCGGCCAGGGACGGCTCGCCGGCGATGCCGTCCGGCTCGAACAGCCGTCGGTCCAGCCCGGCGGAGAACGACGGGCCCTCGCCCCGCAGGATCACCGCACCCACGTCCGGCCCCAGCGCTCGGCCCACGTCCGCGAGGGCAGCCCACAGGCTGGGCACCTGGGCGTTGTGCCGGGACGCGTTGTCGAGGGAGATCACCACGAGCCGGTCCTCGCGCTGCACGCGCAGCATCGGGTGCGGGCGGTCGACGGTTCCAGAGGTCGTCACAGCCGTGACTGTAGGCGACGACCCCGTCCGTCCTGGCCCGCGGCTGCGACCGCCGCTCAGGCGAGGGCCACCAGATCGCGGTAGTCGTCGCTCCAGTGGTCCTCGACACCGTCGGGCAGCAGCAGGACCCGCTCGGGCTGCAGGGCCTCGACAGCACCCTCGTCGTGGCTCACCAGGACGACGGCACCGCGGTAGGTCTGCAGCGCGCCGAGGATCTCGTCCCGGGACGCGGGATCCAGGTTGTTGGTCGGCTCGTCCAGCAGCAGCACGTTCGCCGACGAGACGACGAGCAGGGCCAGGGACAGCCTGGTCTTCTCGCCGCCGGACAGCACCCCGGCCGGTTTGTGCACGTCGTCACCACTGAACAGGAACGAGCCCAACACCTTGCGGGTCTCGGTCTCCCCCAGGTCCGGCGCGGCACTCTTCATGTTCTCCAGCACGGTCCGGCTGATGTCGAGATTCTCGTGCTCCTGCGCGTAGTAGCCGAGCTTCAGGCCGTGTCCCGACTCGACCTCGCCGGTGTCCGGGGAGTCCAGACCGGACAGGATGCGCAGCAGCGTGGTCTTGCCCGCGCCGTTCAGCCCGAGCACGACGACCCGTGAGCCCCGGTCGATCGCCAGGTCGACGTCGGTGAAGATCTCCAGCGACCCGTACGACCGGGACAGACCGCTCGCCGACAACGGTGTCCGGCCGCACGGCGACGGTTCGGGGAAGCGCAGCTTGGCGACCTTGTCGCTCACCCGCTCCCCCTCCGTGCCGGCGAGCAGCCGCTCGGCCCGCCGCGCCATGTTCTGCGCCGCGACGGCCTTGGTGGCCTTGGCACGCATCTTGTCCGCCTGGGCGAGCAGGGTGCTGGCCTTCTTCTCGGCGTTGGCGCGCTCCCTTCGGCGACGTCGTTCGTCGGTCTCCCGCTGTTGCAGGTAGGCCTTCCAGCCGACGTTGTAGAGGTCCATCTCGCCACGGTTGGCGTCCAGGTGGAACACCCGGTTGACGACGGCACCCAACAGCTCGACGTCGTGGCTGATCACCACGAGCCCGCCCTGGTAACTGCGCAGGTGATCCCGCAGCCAGACGATCGAGTCCGCGTCCAGGTGGTTGGTCGGCTCGTCCAGCAGCAGGGTCTGGGCGCCCGAGAACAGGATGCGGGACAGCTCCACGCGTCGGCGCTGACCGCCGCTCAGGGTCCGCAGCTCCTGGTCGAGGATGCGCTCCTCGAGCCCCAGGCTGGACGCGATGGACGCCGCCTCGGACTCCGCGGCGTAGCCCCCTCGAGCCGTGAACTCCGCCTCCAGCCGGGCATAACGGCCCATGGCGCGCTCGCGCTGCTCGTCGTCCTCACTCGCCATGCCGACCTCGGTCTCCCGCAGCCGGGCGACGATCGTGTCCAGTCCACGAGCGGAGAGGATGCGGTCGCGCGCCCGCACCTGCAGGTCTCCCGTGCGAGGGTCCTGCGGGAGGTAGCCCACCTCGCCCGAGCTGGTGACCTGCCCCTGCGCGGGCGCGCCCACGCCCGCGAGCACCTTGGTGAGTGTCGTCTTGCCGGCACCGTTGCGCCCGACCAGCCCGATCCGGTCGCCCGCGGCGATGCGAAAGGTCGCCCCCTGCAGCAGCAGTCGGGCGCCGGCGCGCAGCTCGATGCCGGTGGCGGCGATCACGGGGAGCAACTCCTCTCGTTCGGTCCGGGCGTGCGACGCCCGACGGCATACCTGACTCACCCGCAGCGGCACAGCACGGCCCAACTCCGTGCGGTGGGGATGCGGGGCGACCGGGGATCTGGTGGCTAGTCTACGGGCAGCGGTGGGCCGACCCGGCCAGCCCCGCACGCGCCGGAGGGACCATGAGCTTCAACGACAACGTGCAGATCGACACCTCGGGGGTCAGTGGCGGCGGCGGTGGGGGCCGGCGCGGGCCCGGGGGCGGCGTCGTCGTCGGAGGGGCCGGCGGCGTGGTCCTGCTGATCCTCTCCCTCCTGTTCGGAGGCGACATCTTCGGTGGCGGCTCCTCCCTGCCCGGTGGGCAATCCGTGCCGCAGCAGCAACAGCAGGCCGGGTCGAGCGACCGGTTCGCGAAGTGCCGGACGGGGGCGGACGCCAACAGGTACGTCGAGTGCCGGGTCATCGCGACCCAGAACAGCGTGGAGGCCTTCTGGGGCGAGGAACTGCCCCGTTACGGGGTCAACTACAGCAAGGCCGGGCTGGTGCTCTACCAGGGAGCCACGCAGAGCGCATGCGGCACGGCGTCGAACGCGGTGGGGCCGTTCTACTGCCCGCTGGACCAGAAGGTCTACATCGACGCCAGCTTCTTCAACGAGCTCACCAGCCGCTTCGGCGCCGACGACGGCGCCCTGGCCCAGGAGTACGTCGTCGCGCACGAGTACGGCCACCACGTGCAGGACCTGTTGGGAGCGCTGCAGAACGCCCAGCAGGACCCGCAGGGGGCCGAAAGCGGTGCCGTGCGAACCGAGCTCCAGGCCGACTGCTACGCCGGGATCTGGGCCAACCACGCGGCCAGCACCGAGGACGCGCACGGCACCACCTATCTGAAACCGTTGACCCAGCGCGACGTCCAGTCGGCCCTGTCCGCGGCCGCGGCCGTCGGTGACGACCGGATCCAGCAGAAGGCGCAGGGTCGCGTCACGCCGGAGACGTGGACGCACGGCTCCAGTGCCGAGCGGCAGAAGTGGTTCCTGACCGGCTACCAGACCGGCGACGTGCGCCAGTGCGACACGTTCAACGCGGCCAGCCTGGACTGACCGGTCAGCCTTCGTCCAAGAGCGAGGCCAGGGTCCGCCGATACTGCTCGAACGCGGCTTTGCCGGAGGTGGTCAGCCGGACCGTGGTCTCGTGGCTCCCCCGCCGCTGCGTCTTGGTCATCTCCACGTAGCCGCCGTCGTCCAGCTTGCGCAGGTGAGTGATGAGGTTGCCCGCCGTGAGGTCGAGGACGTCCTGGAGCCGGGCGAAAGTCAGCGTGCTGTCGGTCCCGATCCCCGCCAAGGTCACCATGATCCGGAGCCGGGCCGGGGCATGGATCAACGGGTCCAGGCCGTCAGGAGGTGCAGTCATACGGCGCCGCCTGCTCCTCCCGCTCGGACCCGACGCGCGCGACGGACGACCAAGGCGGCTCCCGCCACGACGAACCCACCGCCGCCGACGACGGCCATCAGAAGGCACAGCGTCGAGGGGCCGAAGAAGACGGCGACGGCGGCCACCACCGCGAGCCAGGCCCCCATCGCGAAGAGGGACCAGTCCAACCAGAGGGCTCCGCCCATGATGTACATCAGGCTCACGACCAGCACCGGGCCGGCCGAGGCGAGGATGCCCATCACCTCCGGCTCGGGATCCCGCGACGCCACCGCGGCCTGGATGCACTCGAACAGGCCGAACCCGAACAGCCAGCCGAAGCCGTAGATCATCCCCGACGTGGCCGAGCGCCCGCCCACACCCCGCACCGCTCGACGGACGGTGACGAAGGTGACCAGACCGGCGAGCAGCAGCGCGAGCACCAGGACGAGGAAGCTGGCGCCGCTCGGACCGACATACGGGTCCTGGTCCTTGGTGGACAGCCAGATCGCGCCGTAACCGACCAGCCAGGCCAGCCCCCACGCCACGAAGAGCACGCCGTTGTCGACCCCCAGCCGACGGTGGACGTCGGCTTCCGCGTCGCCCATCAGCTCCATCGCCGCGCGTGGGTCGAGCGGCTGTTCCTCCGGCTCCACGGACTCTCCTCGACGGCGGACCTGATTGACTTTGCGATGCAAACTTACTGGGCCGTCAGCGGTTCGGCAACATCCGCTCCTGGTGGTCGAGCTCGCGCTCGAGCAGCCGCAGGCTGTCGTCGGGGAGCCGACCGGCGTCCCGCCAGCGCAAGAGCTCCTCGCGCTGGGCGTCGATCATCGCGCGCTGGGCCGTCAACGCCGCTTCGTACTGCGGCGACAGCGGTAGCTCGCCGCCCTCGGAGGAGCTCAGGGCGTCGATGCGGCCCTGGTAGCGGCGCCCGCGGTGCTCCATGGCGATCCGCATCGGATCGATGACGTCGGCCGACATGCCGGCCTCGGCCAGCTGGTCCAGTCGGGACAGCGCCGCCTGCACCGACGCGGCGCGCGCCTCGTTGCGCAACACCGCCGCGTCGGCCAGGTTGGCTCGCAACCCGGAACGGCGCGCCACCGCCTCGAACGACACGCCTTGCCCCACCAGCGTGACGAGGACCACGACAAAGGCACAGAACAACAGCAGGTTTCGCCCCGGGAAGGCCTCACCGTCGTGCGTGAGCCGCGGCAGCGTGAAGACCGCAGCCAGGGTGATCACGCCACGGGTCCCGGCCCACGACAGCACGAGCACCTCACGTCCGGTGAGCCCGCGTTCGCGACGGCCGCCTTCCCCACCGAGGCGGGTGTGCAGGGCCCGCGGCAGAGCCTGGGTCAGCACCAGCCAGAGCGGCCGCAGCAGCAGGACCACGGCCAGCGTGACCGCGACCGCGACCACGATGGTCGACGTGTCGTAGTCGGAGAGTCCGCGGATGACCGGCAGCAGCTGCTGACCGATCAACAGGAAGACGAAGCCCTCCAGCAGGAAGTCGACCAGGCGCCACACCGCGCCGACCTGCAGCCGGCTGGCGCCCGAGCTGAACCGTGGCGTGTCGTGCCCCACCACGAGGCCGGCGACCACGACGGCCAGCACCCCGGAGACGTGCAACTCCTCACCCAGCAGGTACGCCGCGAACGGCGTCGCCAGCGAGATGCTGTTGACCAGCACCGGGTCGCCGATGAGCACCCGCAGGAACCGCACCAGCTGGGCCACGGCGAGGCCCGACACCAAGCCACCGGCGGCGGCCAGCGCGAACTGCCACGTCGCGGCTCCGAGCGAGAACGACTCGGTCGTCTCGGCGGTCACCGCGACGGTGAGGATGGTCAGGGCGGTCGCGTCGTTGAGCAACCCCTCCCCCTCGATCAGCGTGATCATCCGGGAGGGCAGTCCCGCCCGCCGCCCCACCGACAACGAGGCCACCGGATCCGGCGGCGCCACGGCCCCGCCCAGTGCGACGCCGGCCGCGAGGGTCACACCGGGGACGAACACGGCCAGCCCGATCCCCACACCGAGAGCCGTCACCAGGACGAGGACGACGGACAGGCTCACGACGACCCGCAGGTTCTTGCGGATCGCCAGCAGCGACGAGTTCAGCGCGGCGCTGTAGAGCAACGGCGGGATGACGAAGGTGAGCACCACGTCCGGATCCAGCGCGACGTTGGGTCCGGGCAACACCGAGTAGAGCAGTCCCCCCACGGTCAGCAGGGCAGCGGCGGGGACCCCGGTCTTCTCCGCGACCAGGTGGATGACCACGATGAGGGCGACCGCGGCGAGGATGAAAGCCAGCATCTCGGCCATGGGTGGGCCCTTCCGAGAGTCGAGTGCACCTGGACGACGTCACCGGTCCCGAGCGCCACGCAGCTCCCGGATCCTCAGCGGCGACAGTCTAGGGGGCGGCGACCTCGGATCCGGGGCCCGCCACCGGGGGCTCGTCCACGA
>CAYRLV010000141.1:0-5384 GCA_964425155.1 uncultured Ornithinicoccus sp.
CCGCCGCACCACGACATCTACTCGATCGAGGACCTGGCCCAGCTGATCCACGACCTGAAGAACGCGAACCCGTCGGCCCGCGTGCACGTCAAGCTGGTCTCGGAGGTCGGCATCGGGACCGTCGCGGCCGGGGTGAGCAAGGCGCACGCGGACGTGGTGCTCGTGTCCGGGCACGACGGGGGGACGGGAGCGGCGCCGCTCACGTCGCTCAAGCACGCCGGGGCACCGTGGGAGCTGGGTCTCGCCGAGACCCAGCAGACCCTCGTGCTCGGTGGGCTGCGCGACCGCATCGTCGTGCAGGCCGACGGCCAGCTCAAGACCGGGCGGGACGTGGTGGTCGCGGCCCTGCTCGGTGCGGAGGAGTTCGGTTTCGCCACCGCGCCGCTCGTGGTGAGCGGCTGCGTGATGATGCGGGTCTGCCACCTGGACACCTGCCCGGTCGGCATCGCGACCCAGAACCCGGAGCTGCGCGAACGCTTCACCGGGCGGCCGGAGTTCGTCGAGACCTTCTTCGAGTACATCGCCGAGGAGGTGCGGGAGCTGCTCGCCGAGCTCGGCTTCCGCAGCCTGGACGAGGCGGTCGGTCAGGTCGATTCGCTCGACGTCCGGGACGCGATCCGGCACTGGAAGGCCAGCGGACTCGACCTGGCGCCGATCCTCACGCCGGTGGAGCCGCCTGCCGGGACCGCCCTGCGGCACACCACCGCGCAGGACCACGGTCTCGAGAAGGCCCTGGACCAGCGGCTGATCGAGCTGAGCCGGGACGGGCTGGAGCGACTCGAGCCGGTGCGGATCGAGCTACCGGTGGCCAACGTCAACCGGTCGGTCGGCACCATGCTCGGCCACGAGGTCACCGCGCGGCACCCGAGCGGTCTGCCGGACGGCACCATCGACGTGTCGCTGACGGGAGCCGCCGGCCAGTCCTTGGGAGCCTTCCTGCCTGCGGGGATCACCCTGCGGCTGTTCGGGGAGGCCAACGACTACGTCGGCAAGGGTCTCTCCGGCGGCCGGGTGGTCGTGCGGCCGTTGCGCGAGGCGGCGCTCGCCGCCGAACGCAACGTCATCGCGGGCAACGTCGCCGGCTACGGCGCGACGAGCGGCGAGCTGTTCGTCCGGGGCCTGGTCGGTGAGCGGTTCGCGGTGCGCAACTCGGGCGCCCGGGCGGTCGTCGAGGGGGTGGGCGACCACGGCTGCGAGTACATGACCGGAGGCACGGTGCTCGTGCTCGGGCCGACCGGCCGCAACTTCGCGGCCGGGATGTCCGGTGGCGTCGCCTACGTGCTGGACCTGGCCACGGAGCAGGTCAACACCGAGCTGGTCGACCTGCTGCCGCTGCGCGACCACGACCTCGAGCAGGTGCACGAGCTGCTGCGGCACCACCACGAGTGGACCGACTCCGCCGTCGCGGCGCGCCTGCTGGACGACTGGCCGGACGCGGCCGGGCGGCTCACGCTGGTGCTCCCGCGGGACTACCAGCGGGTGCTCGACATCCGAGCCGAGGCGCAGGCGTCGGGGGAGGACCCGGACGGTCCGGCCGCGTGGCAGCAGATCATGGAGGCGCACCATGGCTGACCCGAGAGGATTCCTCACGACGCGCGAGCGGGAGCTGCCGAAGCGCCGCCCCGTGCCGATCCGGTTGATGGACTGGCGCGAGGTCTACGAGCAGCAGGAGGAGACCGAGCTGCGGCGTCAGGCCGGGCGGTGCATGGACTGTGGGATTCCGTTCTGCCACAACGGATGTCCGCTCGGCAACCTCATCCCCGAGTGGAACGACCTCGCCCGGCGCGGTGACTGGCCCGGCGCGATCGAGCGGCTGCACGCCACCAACAACTTCCCGGAGTTCACGGGCCGGTTGTGCCCCGCCCCGTGCGAGAGCGCCTGCGTGCTGGGCATCAGCCAGCCCGCTGTGACCATCAAGCAGGTCGAGGTGACGACCATCGAGCGGGCCTTCGAGGACGGGCAGGTCGTGCCGCAGTTGCCCGGCCGGCTCACCGGCAAGACCGTGGCGGTGGTGGGCTCCGGCCCGGCCGGGCTCGCGGTCGCCCAGCAGCTCACCCGGGCCGGCCACACCGTGGCGGTGTTCGAGCGCGCGGACCGCCCCGGCGGCCTGCTGCGCTACGGCATCCCGGAGTTCAAGATGGAGAAGGCCGTGCTGGACCGCCGGCTGGACCAGATGCGCACCGAGGGCACCCGGTTCAAGTGCGGTGTGGACGTCGGCGGCGAGCTCACCGGGCCCGAGCTGCGCCAGCGCTTCGACGCGGTCGTGCTCGCCATCGGCTCGACCGTCCCGCGCGACCTCCCGGTGCCCGGTCGGGACGCCACCGGGGTGCTGCAGGCGATGGAGTACCTCCCGCCGGCCAACCGGGTGGCCCTGGGCGAGGACGCGCCGGACCAGGTGGTCGCCACCGACAAGGACGTCGTGATCATCGGTGGCGGTGACACGGGGGCGGACTGCCTCGGCACGGCGTTGCGCCAGCGGCCGCGGTCGGTGACCCAGCTGGAGATCCTGCCCCGGCCCGGGGAGGAGCGGCCCGAAGGCCAGCCGTGGCCGACCTACCCGATGCTGTTCCGGGTGTCGAGCGCCCACGAGGAGGGCGGCGACCGGGTCTACGCGACCAGCACCCAGGAGATCCTGAAGGACGAGCGGGGCGCGGTGCGGGCGTTGCGGCTGGTCGAGGTCGAGCTGGGCGACCAGGGGCCGGTCCCGGTGCCCGGCACGGAGCGGGAGATCCCGGCCCAGCTGGTGCTGCTCGCGATGGGCTTCACCGGTCCGCAGCGGACGGGCGTCGTCGAGCAGCTCGGGGTCGAGCTCGACGAGCGCGGCGCCATACGGCGTGATGACGACTTCATGACCTCGGTGCCCGGCGTCTTCGTCGCGGGCGACGCCGGCCGCGGGCAGTCGCTCATCGTCTGGGCCATCGCCGAGGGGCGCTCGGCGGCCCACGGCGTCGACGCCTGGCTGCACGGCTCCCGGGGCCGTCCCGGCACCTCGTCGCTGCCCCGCCCGATCGCCCCCACCGACCGCCCCCTCACCCCCTGACCCTGCGCGGTTTCCTGCGGCCACACGCCGCGAAGCCGTGCACGGCCTCGGGTGGGTCCGACCCCTAGGATCGATCCATGCGTCGCGCCAAGATCGTCTGCACCCTCGGCCCCGCCTCGTCGTCCCCCGAGGTGCTGCACCGGCTCGTCAGCGCGGGCATGGACGTCGCCCGGCTGAACCTCTCGCACGGCACGCACGCCGACCACGAGAAGGTCTACCTGGACGTGCGCCGGGCCAGCGACGACATCGGGCGCGCGGTCGGTGTCCTGGCCGACCTGCAGGGGCCCAAGATCCGGACCGGGACCTTCGCCGAGGGGCCCATCACCCTCCACCCCGGCGACCGGTTCACCATCACCACCGACGACGTCGACGGTGACCAGCACCGGGTGTCCACGACGTATGCGGGGCTGCCGGCCGACGTGCGCCCCGGCGACCGGCTGCTCATCGACGACGGCAAGGTCGCGTTGCGCGCGACCGAGGTCACCGGCACCAACGTGGTCACCGAGGTGGTGGAGGGCGGCGAGGTCTCCGACCACAAGGGGATCAACCTGCCGGGCGTCGCGGTCAGCGTGCCGGCGCTCACCGAGAAGGACGAGGAGGACCTGCGCTGGGCCCTGCACGCGCGCGCCGACATGATCGCGCTGTCCTTCGTGCGGTCGGCCGCGGACGTGGTCGACGTGCACCGGATCATGGACGAGGAGGGAGTCCGGCTGCCGGTCATCGCCAAGATCGAGAAGCCGCAGGCGGTCGAGCACCTGGACGAGATCATCGACGCGTTCGACGGCGTCATGGTGGCCCGTGGCGACCTCGGGGTCGAGATGCCCCTGGAGGAGGTCCCGATCGTGCAGAAGGAGGCCATCGAGATCTCCCGCCGCAACGCCAAGCCGGTCATCGTGGCCACCCAGGTGCTGGAGTCGATGGTGCAGAACTCCCGGCCGACCCGGGCCGAGGCGAGCGACTGCGCCAACGCCGTCCTCGACGGCGCCGACGCCATCATGCTGTCGGGGGAGACCAGCGTCGGCGACTACCCGGTCGAGGCGGTCGAGACGATGGCCAAGATCATCGAGAGCACGGAGGAGCACGGGCTCGGGCGGGTGACACCGCTGGGCAGCCGCCCGCACACCATGGGCGGGGCGGTGACGCTGGCGGCCGCCGAGATCGGTGAGTTGCTCGGGGCCCGCTACCTGATCACCTTCACCCAGTCCGGCGACACCGCCAACCGGATCGCCCGGCTGCGCTCGCAGCTGCCGATGATCGCCTTCACGCCGGTGCAGGCGACGCGCTCGCAGCTGGCCCTGACCTGGGGGGTCGAGACCTACCTGGTCGGGATGGCGCGGCACACCGACGAGATGGCCATGCAGGTCGACGAGGTGCTGCTCGGCGAAGGTCGGGCCCAGGAGGGCGACGTGGTCATCATCGTGGCCGGTTCGCCGCCCGGCATTCCGGGATCGACCAACGCGCTGCGGGTGCACAACATGGGCGACGCCCGCAACAAGGTCGCGCCCGCCTACGGAGACCTCGCGCCCCACGAGTAACCCACGCGACTGTTGCGAAGAGAGCGGCCCGTCGACGGGCCGCTCTCTCCGCAACAGTCGCATGGACGGGTTACGTCCGGGTGCGGTCCAGGCGGACGCAGCAGCGGTCCGGGCCGGGGTCGAGCCGGGCGGTGCAGGAGCGCTCGCCGAGTCCTTCGAGGACCCCCTCGAGCAGGTGCAGGTTCATCGTGCAGACGAGCTCGGCATGGTCGCCCACCAGCTCGTCGAAGGGACAGTTGGCGAGGACGATCCCGGGGGGCTCACCGGGGTCGGCCTCGCGCGGCTCGTAGCCGCACGACTCCAGGACCGTGGCCAGGTCGCTGCCGGACCGCCCGACCGATGCGCCCTCCCGGTGCGCGAGCCGGGCCAACGCGTCGCGCGGCGGCTCGCCGGTGCGCGCCACCTCGTCGAACGCCGCGGCCAGCAGGCCCGCCGCGAGCGGATAGCGCCGCCCGGGCAGGGAGACCGCCACCTCGCCGGGCGCGCGCCGGTAGAGCTTGGCCGGGCGCCCCGCCCCCGGCCCGCTCCGGCCGCTGCGGCGGGCGAAGGTGACCTCCAACAGGCCGGCCCGAGCGAGCCGGTCGAGGTGGAACGCCGCGGTGCTGCGCGAGACGTCCGCTGCCGCGGCGGCCTCGTCGCGACCCAGCGGAGTGGTCGATCGGACCACCACGTCGTAGAGCCTGCGCCGGGTGGGCTCGTCGAGACAGGCCACGGCCGACACCGGGTCGGGCACCGTGGCGCCCTCGGACCGGCGACCCGACGGTGAGTCGACCGGGGAAGCGCCGGAGGTGCGGGAGGACGGCATACCG
>CAYRLV010000141.1:5484-9124 GCA_964425155.1 uncultured Ornithinicoccus sp.
CCGGACAGCCGGCGGTCGCCCCAGCGCCGTTGCACGTGGTCCGCGACGACGAGGGCGTCGACCTCGAGGCGGCGGCCGGCGCGGTGCGCGACCTGCTCACCGCCCTGGGCAAGGACCCCGACTCGCCGCACCTGGCCGACACGCCACGCCGGGTCGCGCACTCGCTGCAGGAGATGCTGACCCCCCGCGAGTTCGACCTCACGACGTTCCCCAACGACGAGCAGTATGACGAGCTGGTCCTGGCGCGCGACATCCCCGTCCAGTCGTTGTGCGAGCACCACCTGCTGCCGTTCCAGGGCGTCGCGCACGTGGCCTACCTGCCCGGTGAACGGATCCTCGGACTGTCCAAGCTGGCCCGCGTCGTCGAGTTGTTCGCCCGCGACCTGCAGGTCCAGGAGCGGCTGACCACCCAGGTCGCCGACTGGCTGCGCGACCACCTGCAGCCCCGTGGTGTCGGGGTGATCATCGAGGCGGAGCACCAGTGCATGTCCCTGCGTGGGGTGCGGGCGACCGGGGCGCGTACCGTCACGAGTGCGGTGCACGGCGCCCTGCGCGAAGATCCTCGCACCCGGCAGGAGTTCTTCGCCCTCGCCGGCGCCGGCTGACAGCGACCCTGCCGCGGAGGAGCCGCGGCACAAAGGAGCAGCAGACATGAGTGAGCAGACCTTCGTCATCGTCGGGGCCAGCCTGACCGGCGCGACCGCCGCGGCCGCGCTGCGCGAGCGGGACGCGGACGCTCGCATCATCCTGATCGGCGCGGAGCAGGAGCGCCCCTACGAGCGCCCGCCGCTGTCGAAGGAGTACCTCCGCGGCGACGAGAAGGCGAGCCGTCCCTACGTCCACGACGAGGGCTACTACGCCGAGCACGACATCGACCTGCGCTCCGGTACCACGGTGTCCGCCGTCGACCCGTCGGCGCGCACCGTGACGCTGGACGGTGGCGAGACACTGTCCTACGACAAGCTGCTGCTGGCCACCGGCTCGGCGAACAAGCAGCTGCCCGTGCCGGGCGCGGACCTGCCGGGCGTGGTGCAACTGCGGACCCTGGCCGAGTCGGACGCCCTGCAGGCCGCGGCCAAGCAGGCCGCGAAGGTCGCCGTGATCGGGGCCGGCTGGATCGGCTCGGAGGTCGCCGCCACCGTCCGGGAGCTGGGCGCCGACGTGACGATCATCGCGCCGGAGGAGTACCCCCTCGAGCGGGTGCTCGGCGCCGAGGTGGGGGCGATCTACCGCGACCTGCAGTCCGAGCACGGCATCACGCAGCACTACCGGGCCGGGGTCGAGCGGATCGAGGGCGACGACCGGGCCACGGGCGTGCGCCTCGAGGACGGCACCCTCGTCGAGGCCGACCTGGTGGTCGTCGGCGTCGGCGTCCGGCCGCGGGTCGAGCTCGCCGAGGCAGCAGGCCTGGACGTGGAGGGCGGCGTGCTCACCGATGAGTACCTCGCCACCAGTGCGGACGGTGTGTATGCGGCGGGAGACATCGCGAATGCATGGCACCCCGTGCTGCAGCAGCGGATCCGCGTCGAGCACTGGGCCAACGCCCGCAGCCAGGGGGAGTGGGCCGCGCGCAACATGCTGGGTGAGCAGGCCGCATACGAGAAGATCCCCTACTTCTTCTCCGACCAGTTCGACCTGGGCATGGAGTACAACGGCTACGCGCCGTCGTGGGACCGCGTGGTCATCCGGGGCGACGCGACGAAGCGCGAGTTCCTGGCCTTCTGGCTGCAGGACGGCAAGGTCATCGCGGGCATGAACGCGAACATCTGGGACGCCGGCGACGACATCAAGGCGCTCGTCAAGCCGCGCGCGACGGTGGATCCGGACCGTCTCGCGGACACCTCGGTGCCGTTGTCGGAGCTGGCCCCGAAGGGCTGACCTCAGGACGGGCCCGGGATAGGTATGCTGTCCGGGCACCTGGCCGGGGTGGTGGAATCGGTAGACACGAAGCACTCAAAATGCTTTGTCCGAAAGGGCGTGCGGGTTCGAGTCCCGCCCTCGGCACGCTGACGAGGCTCCGGGACGGCGTCGAGGGGCGAGTCCGTCGACGTGACGTGTTCCACGTGTCCCGACGCCGAAGGGGTGCAGGGCAACTCACGCTGGCGTGACCTTGCGACACGCCGCACGACACGCCGGTATGGCGTCCGCTCACCCGAGTAACGCCAGCACGAGTTCGCCGATCTGCGCTGGCGGCGCACCGGGCCGCGCCACAGCGAGGTTGACGCGACTGCTGCTCGCTACGCTGTGACGGTGAGCGACGAGGGCGATCCCGCCGGTAGGGCCCGGCAGTCACAGGAGCGCCCGGACGAGCAGGCGTCGGCGGCACCCACCGTGGTCGTGGCCGAGGACGAGACGCTGATCCGGCTCGACCTGGTCGAGATGCTGACCGAGGCGGGTTATGCCGTGGTGGGCGAGGCCGGGGACGGGCAACGTGCGGTCGAGTTGGCGGAACAGTTGCGACCGGACCTGGTGGTCCTCGACGTCAAGATGCCGGTGCTGGACGGCATCGGCGCGGCGGAGCGCATCGGTGCCGCCGGCATCGCTCCCGTCGTGATGCTGACCGCGTTCAGCGACAAGTCGCTCGTCGAGCGGGCGACCGACGCCGGCGTCATGGCCTACGTGCTCAAGCCGTTCACCGCCGCCGACCTCGCGCCGGCGCTGCAGGTCGCGCGATCGCGATGGGCCGAGCGGCACGCGCTGGAGGCCGAGGTCGCCGACCTGTCCGAACGGCTCGCGACCCGCAAGCAGCTCGACCGCGCCAAGGGCGTCCTGATGTCGCAGCTCGACCTGGACGAGGCGGGCGCGTTCCGGTGGATCCAAAAGGCCGCGATGGACCGCCGGCTGAGCATGCGGGAGGTGGCGGACGCCGTGATCGCCGGCGCCCGGGACGACCGCAGTTGACGACCCGGCCACGGTGTCATCACAAGTCGGTCACGGTGCTCGGAGGTGGTGTCCGTCTCGGCTAGTGTCGGTTCCACTGTTCCCTGGGGCACGCACGTCGTGCTGGGCCCGGACCTTTGTGGAGGAAGCGAATGCGCACACCCAAGCGGATGCGGCTTGTGGCACTCACGGCGGCGGTGATGATGGCCGCTGCGGCCTGTGGCAGCGACGACGGCGGCGGCGAGAGCACGCCGGCAGCCGGTGGAAACACGGGCGGCACGGCCGAGAGCACCGGCGGTGGCGAACCGGCACCCGACGTCGACCCCCTCAAGCTGGGCTACGTCCTCCCGGAGACCGGCGACCTGGCCTACCTCGGCCCGCCCCAGATCCAGGCGATGAAGTTCGCCGTCAAGCAGATCAACGGCGCCGGCGGGGTCCTCGGCAAGAAGATTCCGACCGTGGTCGGAGGCGACGAGGCCGGCGACCAGGCGGTCGCCTCCCAGTCCGCCGACCGCGTGCTCAACTCCGGTGTCCAGGGCCTGATCGGCGCCGCGGCGTCCGGCATGTCGCTGGCCATCATCGACAAGGTCACCGGCGCCCAGGTGGTGCAGTGCTCGGGCTCCAACACCGCGCCGACCTTCACCGACTACGACGACGGTGGCTTCTACATCCGCACCGCCCCGTCCGACGCCATGCAGGGGCCGGTCCTCGCGGACACCGTCATCGGCGACGGCCACAGCAAGGTCGCGATCATCGCCCG
>CAYRLV010000142.1:0-9041 GCA_964425155.1 uncultured Ornithinicoccus sp.
GGATCGAGGGCTGCAGCATGGCCAGGTTGGTCTTGCCGCAGGCGCTCGGGAAGGCGGCGCACACGTAGTACGTCTTCTGCTCCGGCGAGGTGAGCTTGAGGATGAGCATGTGCTCGGCGAGCCAGCCCTCGTCGCGCGCCATGACCGAGGCGATCCGCAGCGAGTAGCACTTCTTGCCGAGCAGCGCGTTGCCGCCGTAACCCGAGCCGTAGGACCAGATCGCGCGGTCCTCGGGGAAGTGCACGATGTACTTCGTGTCGTTGCAGGGCCATGGAACATCCGCCACGTCCTTCGACTCCAGCGGGGCGCCGACCGAGTGCAGGCACTCGACGAAGTCGGCGTCGAGTTCCTCCATCTTGGCGAGGACCGTGCTGCCGCAGCGCGCCATGACACGCATGGACGTGACGACGTATGCGGAGTCGGTCACCTCGACGCCGAACTTGGGGTCCTCCGCGTCGACGTGCCCCATGACGAACGGGATGACGTACATCGTGCGGCCCTTCATCGACCCCTGGAAGAGCGGCGTCAGGGTGGCCTTCATCTCGTCCGGAGCCATCCAGTTGTTGGTGGGGCCGGCGTCCTTCTCCTCGCGGGAGCAGATGAAGGTGCGGCCCTCGACGCGGGCCACGTCGCTCGGGTCGGAGGCGCAGTGGAAGCTGTTCGGCTTCTTCGACTCGTCCAGCTTGGTGTAGGTGCCGGCGGCCACGAGCTGGTCGGTCAGCTCGGTCCACTCCTGCTCCGAGCCGGTCACCCAGTGCACCCGGTCCGGGGTGGTGAGGGCGGCGATCTCGTCGACCCAGGCGGCCAGTCGCGCGTGGCTGGTGCCGCGCTGGTGGTCGTCGGGGGTGGTGCCGGGTGCTGCGGTCTCGGTCGTCATCGGAGCTGGGCCGTCCCTTCGCGCGTGGCTGCACGGATATGGAGAAGCCACCTCGGCGGGGCACGACGGTGTGCGCGAGGTGACCGAATGGTGATCTCCTCAACGTACGCGTCGGGCGTGCCGCCGGCAGGTCGCCGCTGCAGCCCGCCCTGTGATGCAGGTCACATCAGCGTGCAGTTCTGTGTGGAACCCGGGGCATGTCGGGGAGAATCCGACGGATACGACCCCAAAGGGACAAAACCACACGTCCGAAGAGGGCGCTCGGCGTCATCGGCCTCGGGAAGACGGCCGGATTTCGTCTGCTGGGGTGGGAGCCGGTAGAGTCACGCCGTCGCGTGTGCTCCGGCCGCGCGGCCTGCGCCCGTAGCTCAACGGATAGAGCATCTGACTACGGATCAGAAGGTTAGGGGTTCGAATCCCTTCGGGCGCGCTCTTGCGATGTCCCGAGACCCCGTTGACAGGTGACTCGGGACATCGCTGCTCCAGTAGGCCGTGTGGTCCGCACGGGTGGTCGGCGATGTCCAGAGTCGCACCTCGCGCCGGCGGTGGTCGGGATCAGCGGCCACGGGGACTCACAGCCGGGTCACAGCACACGCTCACGCGGGGTACAAGTCCGCGGCGTGTTCTGTCTGGAACACCACGAGGAGCCACAACTGCGCGGTCGGTGGCGGAGCTGGAGGATGGTCATGCTGTCGATGGATCTGGCCCCACTGTCGGTGCGCGAACTGATCGCCTCGCTCGCGCAGGTCGAGGAGAGCCTGCGTACGTTGCGTCTTGCGAACGCCGCAGAGAGCCCTGACGCGGCCGGGACCACCGAGGTGCGCCTGCTGGTGCACCGGGAGCAGGCCATCGTCCACGAACTGGACCGGCGCGCCCGCGTACGCCGGACGCGGGATCGTCATGCCGGTGTCGCGCCACCATGGTGTGAGACACCTGTGGGAGTTGGTCTCCGGGTCTGCCGGGACGGGCCAAGGGTCTGAGGTCGAGACGGCACCTCGCCTGGAACCCGACCGGTCACGGGCCGGGCGGTTAGCATGGTGCTTCGCTCCGGCACCAGGAGGTACGGATGAGTTGGATCGAGGTATTCAACCCCGGCTACCGCGACACGCTCGAGGAGCGACAACGCAAGCAGATTGAGCGGCGGACGGCAGACAGCGAGGGCAACCCGCTGGGCGTCGACCTGGACAACGGTGTGATTCGTGTGGGTCCGCCGGCCTCGGCGACGAAGGGTCGGCAGCGCCAACCAGATTGCGAAGGTGGCACCGACTGATGTGCAGACTCGGCCCCCCAGTGACGGGTGGCCGGAGGCGACTTCCGCCCGAGTGAAGTCAGTCGGAGCCGGTGCGGCGCTTCTCGATCCGCACGAAGATCTCGCCGAGCGACCCGATGAGCATGCCGAGGCTCCCCAGCACGAACAGCCAGATGGCACCGGTCTCGAGGCTGTCCGAGAAGAACATGATGCTCCCCACGAAGAACAAGAGGTTGCCGGTCAGGCCGATCAACAGGTGGATCCAGGGGAAGTCACGCAAGAACGTGCCGATCCACGGGCGGGATGGCTGGGCGGACGAGTTGGCTGCGCGGCTGTCTGCACTCACCACGGAATCCTCCCAGCAGGTCCGGGTCCGGACAACGCGAGATCCCTACCCCGCCGGCCTCCGCTCGCGCCCCTAGGGTGCGGAGATGCGGCTCTGCACCGTGTCGTGGTCGGCGGCGGGCGAGTCGAGCGCCTACTGGCTGCGGGAGGGTTTCGGCGCCCGACTGGTGGGATCGCCCACCGCGGGCCTGATGCTCTTCGGAAGCCTGGCTCCCTACGTGCTGCCTCGCAGCGGCCTCGTCCTGCGCCTGGCGACTTCGCGGTTCGGATATCCCGACGTGGAGTTCACCGGTTTGCCGGTCGACGCGAGTCTCCCTGATTCGGACGAACCCGGTGAGTCGCTGGCATCCCGTTTTCACCAGCTCTGGGGTTGACTTGCCACGCAGCATCGTTGACGTGGAGCGCCGAGCAGGAAGCAACCTCGGGGGTGGCGCCCTCGTAGGACTGTCGGCGGGGCTGTGAGACGGTCGCGTCGCGCCGCGCCGCGCCATATGGATCCAACCTTCGCGTGAAGGAGTCAGGGGCAACCCCTTGATTGCTCTCGCACGGACGCTGACCGCCAGTCGCGGCGTCGCCGCGCCTTTCTGTCACGAATTCGTCCGACACGGGAACATCGTGCCGGGATCGACAGTTGAGGGTGGGGTCCCCGCACACGTATCCCAGGGAGTCCTGTGTCCGAGACAACCACCCGAGAGGCCGAGGCGCTGGCCCAGGAACAGGAGGCCGTGGACCTCGCCTACCAGCGCAGAGACGAGCTGCTGGGGGAGGTCGAGCAGGATCTCGAGTCACTACCACGCGATGTGGTGGAAGCGGCTCGCATCACCGAGTTACGCCGCAAGCAGGCGGACCTGACGCACGCGGAGAGCGGCTTGGTGTTCGGTCGGCTCGACGCCGTCGACGGATCAACCCGACGGCTCGGCCGAGTCGGACTCCCCGGCGCCAGTGACGACGACGAACCGTTGGTGCTCGACTGGCGCGCTCCCGCTGCGCGCGCCTTCTACACCGCGACACCGCTCGACCCGCAGGGTCAACGACGCCGGAGGCACATCCGCACCGACGGACGCAGGGTGATCGGTGTCGACGACGAACCTCTCGACGCAGCAGGTGCCGGTGACCTGGTCGGCGAGGGCGCGCTCCTGGCGGCGCTCTCTGCGCGCCGGACCGGCCGGATGGGCACTGCCGTCGCCACGTTGCAGCGCGAGCAGGACGACGTCGTGCGTGCGGCTGCCGATGGCCCGCTGGTCGTGCAGGGCGGGCCCGGCACCGGCAAGACGGTCGTCGGCCTGCACCGCATCGCCTACCTGCTGTTCAGCCACCCGGAGCTGGCCAGCCACGGGGTCTTGGTCCTCGGGCCGTCGCGACGGTTCCTGGACTACATCGCCCAGGTGCTGCCGGCCCTCGGCGAGACCGCGGTGGTGTCGGCGACCTGCGAGACCCTGGTGCCGGGTGTCGCGGTGGAGTCTGGGGAATCCCGTGAGCTCGCGGAGCTGAAGGGACGGCCGCACTGGCAAGCTGCGTTGACGGACTATGTCCGCTCACTGCGGCCGAGGCCGACGGCTCTGCACTTCGTGCTCGACGGTGAGCGGTACACGCTGTCAGTGGAGCGGATTCGCCGCGCCGTGGAGGGTGCCGTGTCCGGGCGTGACCTGCACGCGGCGCGTCGGTGGTTCGTCGAGGCCGTGCACGACGTGCTGACCGACGTCGTGGTCCAACGCCACGAGGAACTGCTCGCCGGTGTCGAGGAGGGCCTCGAGGACATCCTGGCCCGTGTGGACGCCGACCTGGCGAGGTCGGACAACCGCGGTGTCCGCACCGGCGCCACGGGAGGTGACGTCGACGGCGTCCTCACCGACGATGACATCGAGCGGCTGCGCACGAGGATCGCCGGCGACCGCGCCGTCGCGGGCGTAGTCGACGAGTTCTGGCCGCTGCGGGATCCTCGGCGGACCCTTCGATCGCTGCTGGGGGACGACGCGTTGCTCCGCGAGTTCGCTCCCTGGCTCGACGAGCGCGAGCGAGCCTTGATCACCGGGGCCCCCACGACTATGGCACCCAGCGACATCGCGCTGCTGGATGCCGTCGCGGAGTTGCTGGGAGCGGTGGAAGCGGAAGGCGAGCAGGGCGAGTTCCTCGCGGATCGCGCTGTGTCCAGGCGTGATTGGGCCTATGGGCACGTCGTCGTGGACGAGGCGCAGGAACTCTCCGCGATGCAGTGGCAGATGGTGGCGCGCCGTGTCCCGTCCCGATCGATCACGGCCGTCGGCGACATCGACCAGGCGGATGCGCCGCACCGTCATACGACCTGGGACGAGGCGATCACGCCGGTGTTCGGGGAGCGCTGGCGCCGCAGTGACCTGACGATCTGCTACCGGACTCCGCGTGAGGTCATGGCGCTCACCGCGCCCGTCCTGGCCCGGGCAGGAAGCCACAACGAACCGCCCCGCCCGGTCCGCGACTCAGGATTCGAGCCCTGGGAGGTGACCTCCGCCGACCACGAGTTGGCCGACACCGTAGCGGATCTCGTGGATGCCATGACCGCGAAGTGGAAGGGTGGCACTGTCGGTGTCGTCGCACCGCTGTCACGGATCGCGGCACTGCGGGAGCGGATGCCGGGTGCCGTCGTGTTGGCGGCCACCGAGGCCAAGGGGCTGGAGTGGGACGCCGCCCTGGTCGTCGACCCGGACGGCATCACCGCCGAACCTCGCGGCTGGAACGGGCTGTACGTCGCCTTGACCCGGTGCACGCAGGAGTTGGGCCAGGTGCGTCGGGCCGGCTGACCGCCTCGGCCGCGAGTTGAGGGATCACGAGGTTCCCTCCCGTGGATGATGCCGATCATCCTGTCGGATGACGACGGGGACCGGCCACGGTTCGCAGACTCGTCGTATGAACACCATCGATGCCACAGATGTCAGTCGCTCGCGGTCGCGCAGGGCAGTCGGGTCGGACCCATCAGGTTCAGGGCGCCACCACGTGGTGATCGTCGGTTCCGGCTTCGGGGGCCTCTTCGCCGCCAAGAAGCTGCGCCGGGCCGACGTCGACGTCACGCTGATCAGCAAGACGGCTCACCACCTGTTCCAGCCGCTGCTCTACCAAGTGGCCACCGGAATCCTGTCCGAGGGAGAGGTCGCACCGGCGACGCGGGAGATTCTGCGCCGCCAGCGCAACGCCCGGGTGGTGCTGGGCGAGGTCGTCGGCCTGGACCTGGCCGCCCAGACGATCACCTCCGAGCTGGACGGGAAGGCCACCTCGACCCGCTACGACTCCCTCGTCCTGGCCACCGGCGCCCAGACCTGCTACTTCGGGCACGACTCGTTCGCCCCGGACGCGCCGGGCCTGAAGACCGTGGAGGACGCCCTCGAGCTGCGGCGGCGCATCTTCGGCGCGTTCGAGCGTGCCGAGGTGGAGCCCGACCCGGACGCACAGGAACGGCTGATGACCTTCGTGGTGGTCGGTGCGGGAGCGACCGGCGTCGAGCTGGCCGGGCAGATCAACGAACTGGCCCGACGCACCCTGCGCAGGGACTTCCGCAACCTCGATCCGACCGGCGCGCGGGTGATCCTGGTCGACCAGTCCGAGACGGTCCTGAACAAGTACGTCGGCGACAAGCTCGGCCGCAAGGCGCAGCAACGCCTCGAGCGGATGGGCGTCGTGGTGCGCACCAGCACCACGGTGCTCGACGTGGACCCGCAGGCCGTGACACTGCGCACCTCGGACGGGGACCTGGCGACGATCCCCTCCGGTTGCGTGGTGTGGGCGGCGGGCGTGGAGGCGTCCCCGCTCGCCCGCGCCGTGGCGGAGCAGTCCCCGGCCGAGCTCGACCGAGCCGGGAGGGTGCGGGTCCAGGACGACCTGACCGTCCCCGAGCACCCGGAGGTCTTCGTGATCGGAGACCTCATGGCGGTCGACGGCGTCCCGGGTGTGGCCCAGGGCGCGATCCAGTCAGGGCGGTATGCCGCCCGCGTGATCACCTCACGAGTCGAGGGCGCCGCGCCGCCGAAGCCGTTCCACTACTTCGACAAGGGCAACATGGCCGCCATCTCGCGCAGCAGTGCCGTGGTGGACGCGTTCGGGATTCGCCTCTCGGGCTTCCTCGCCTGGCTGATGTGGCTCGCGGTGCACCTGTTCTACCTCATCGGGTTCCGCAACCGCGTCACCACGTTGCTGCACTGGATGGTCAGCTTCATCGGACGTGGTCGGGCCCATCGCGCCATCGCGCGACCCCTCCCGTCACCCGTGCACGCCGGAGACGAGGAGCTCGGCGAGCTCGGTCACCGCCATGGCGACGAGACAGATGACGAGCGCGGCCGGGGCGACACCCCCGTGGCGCGAGGTCTCCGGGCCGACCGTGTGGCGGTGGCGATAGCGGGTCCTGCTGTGCAGGAGCACCCAGAGGCACAGTGGCAGGGTGGTCGCCGCGCTGATCAGTGACACCGGCCCGAGGTGGTCGAAGGTGAGTCGGGTGAGGGCGACCGAGCCGGCCATCAACGACAGCGCCGTGCGTTGCCACGACAGCGCGGTGCGCTCGTTCTGCGTGGCCTGTGACGTCGACACCGATTCACACCGCCAGGGCGAGCACCACGAGCGCGACGGCGACGGTCAGGAGCGACAGGACCACTCCGAGGTGTGATCCCGGGAGTGGCTTGTTCTCGCGCATGGCGCGTTCCGCTCGGGCCCACCGCGTCCAGGACGCGACCGCGCACAGCAGACCGGCCACCAGGAGGAGCGCCGACAGCGCCCGTTGTGCGGCCACCGGCATGTCGACGTTGAGCGCGTCCAGCGCCACCCCGCCCGCCAGCAGTGCCAAGGCGGTTCGCAGCCAGGCGAGAAAGGTGCGTTCGTTGGCGTAGCTGAACCGGTAGTCCGGCTCCTCGCCGTGGTCGTAGACCCAGCCGGGCCACCGTTCAGGCGCCGCCATCGGCACCACCGGAACTGGAGACGAACAGGGGGAGGTGCCGGCCCGCGAGGCTGCGTCGGGTCACGGGAAGGGCGGCCGCCGCAGCCGACAGGGCTGTGGCACTCGCGCTGGCGGGGTCCGCAGCCACGAGGGGGACACCGTCGTCGCCCGCACGACGGAGACCTTCGTCCAGTGGAACCTGCCCGAGCAGCGACGTGCCGAGCGTGCGTGCCAACTGCTCCCCGCCACCGGAGCCGAAGACCGAACCGGTCATGTTCTCGACCACGCCCGCCAAGGGCATCCGCGAGTCCAGGGCCATCCGCCCGATGCGGGCGGCGACCGACGTGGCCGCCACCTGCGGAGTGGTCACCATCAGCAACGCCGCGTCGGGCAGCAGCTCCAGCACGCTGAGGGGCACGTCGCCGGTCCCCGGCGGCAGGTCGACCAGCAGGACGTCGGGGTCGCCCCAGTAGACGTCGTCCAGCAGTTGCTCGAGTGCCTTCTGCAGCATCGGGCCGCGCCAGATCACGGGCTCGTCCGGCGAGACGAAGAAGCCGATGGACATCAGAGAGACCCCGTGGGCCGAGGGCGGCAGCATCAGTCCCTTGAGCGCGACGGGCGCCTCCTGGAGGCCGAAGAGCTGCGGCACCGAGTAGCCCCACACGTCCGCATCGAGGACGGCGACGCGCTGGCCGGCCCGGGCCAACGCGACGGCCAGGTTGGCCGTGACCGTGGACTTGCCGACGCCGCCCTTGCCGGACCCGACGGCATACACTCGGGTGTGGGAGCCGAAAGCCCCTGGCCTCACGTGGCGTTCGCGCAGGCTGCGGGCGAGGTTGGCGCGCTCCCCGTCGGCGAGCGGCACCAGCTCGAGGTCGAGCGAGCGCACGTCGGGCAGCGGTCGGACGGCGGCCTCGACGGCGTCCCGCAGCCGCTCCTGGTAGCCGCGGTCGGACAGCAGCACCCGGAGCCGCACCACCGCCCGGTGACGGTGCAGCGTCGCCTCCTCCACGAGGTCCAGGTGGTCGAGCGTCCACCCGACGAACGGGTCGGCGACCCCTCCCACGGCCTCGCGCAGCGTCACCGCTGCACCTTGAACGCCTTGCGCCGCGGCTTGACCGGACGCATGAGGAACTCCGGGCGGCGCCAGCCATCGCCGTTGGGGCCAGGGCGGGTGAGCGCGAGCCACTCGCGGTAGACCTCCCGCGACTTGTTGGTGTCCACCACCACGTCGCCGTAGCGGTCGCCGGGTTCGGCCCTGGTCAGCGTGACCTTCTGCAGCCAGCAGTGCATGCCCGACCACGGGTCCGGCTGCACCGGGAAGGCGAGGTTCTGGTGCACGCCCGGGTCCTCCCAGTAGATCCGGGAGCTGTCGGGGTCCTTGCTCGCGAAGGGTCCGACACCTTCGGCGTAGCGCATCCGCCACACGCCCTCGCTCGGACGGTCGAGGTCGACCAGGCCGGTCGCCCACCGACTCCCCGCCCCTTCGGTCAGCCGCCAGCGCCCCATGTGGTGGCTCATCGCGATCACGCCGGGCCGGATTCCCTGGTGCGCCCAGATGCGTGCCACGTAGTGGCCGATGCGGGTGGTCACCCGCACCAGGTCGTCGGTCGCCAGGCCGAGCCGCTCCGCGTCGGAGGCGTTGACCCAGATGGGGTGGGTGTTGCTGATCTCGT
>CAYRLV010000143.1:0-8953 GCA_964425155.1 uncultured Ornithinicoccus sp.
CTAGGTCTCCTCGTGCTCGCGGCGCGCGTCCTCGTCGGACACCTCACCGAGACCACCGGAGAGGTCCTCGGCAGCGATGCCGAACTCGCTGAGCAGACCGAGGTCATGCTCGGTCTCCAGGACCGCCGGGAGCCGCTCCTGCGCCTCCGTCGCCCGAGCGCTCAAGCCACGCTCCCTCAGCATCTCGACAATGGCGGTCCGACCGATGCGCAATTGGGGTCACTCCTTCGGGCATGGTGCCGGGCGACGAACAAGCCCGTCCTTCCACCCTGCCACGCCGTGCGGCCGCGCGCACAGTCGAGTGCGCAACCGGCTCCGGTGCTCCCGGTGGTGAGGCACGCCATACGATCGAGGAATGGTCGACAATGCTCCGGTCCTGGTCACCGGCGGCACCGGTTCGCTGGGGCGGGCCGTGGTCACCGAACTGCGCGCCCGCTCGGTGCCGGTCCGAAGCCTCAGTCGACACCCGCATCCGGAGGACCCGGACGTGGTCCGTGGCGACCTGTCCACGGGCGACGGACTCCAGGAGGCGGTGCTCGGGGCGCGGGCGGTGATCCATTGCGCCACGAACGCGTTCAAGTCACGTGCCGTGGACGTGGACGGCACGCGCCGGTTGCTCGACCTGATCGAGGGCGTGTCGCCCGAGGCGCACCTGGTCTACATCTCCATCGTCGGGTGCGCGGACAACCCGTTGCCCTACTACCGGGTCAAGGTGGCCGCGGAGGAGCTCGTCGCCGCGGCGGCGGCCGGGCGGCACCGTGCCTCGATCGTCCGGGCGACCCAGTTCCACCAGCTGGTGCGGGTGTGCAGCAAGCTGCCGCCGAAGGGTCCGGTCGCCTTGGCCGCGCGTGACCTGCGGTTCGAGCCCTGTGACACGTCGTTCGTCGCCCGCCACCTGGTGGAGGTCGCCCTGGGTGAGCCCCTCACGACGCCGCGCGAGGTCGCCGGGCCGAAGGTCCTGACCCTGCACCAGGCCATCCGGCTCACCGCGCAGGCCGAGCACCGCCGACCCCCGCGGCAACTGACGCTGCCTGCGGTGGGCGGCATCCTGCGCAGGTTCGCGCAGGGCAGCAACCTGGCCGGTCCGGGAGCGGAGCGCGGTGGCAGCACGTATGCGGAGTGGCTCGCCACGGCGTCCTGAGCCCTGCGGCCGCGGCGAGCCGCCCTGGGCCGCGGGGCGTCCGGGTCCTCGCGCCCGGTCAGCTCGCGGGTCGGATCGGCGTGGTGGTGCTGGTGAGCGGCGCCGACACGAGTGGGAGGACAGCGGACAGGCCGTCGCCGTCCTTGGCCCGCGCCTGGGTGAGGACCGCGCCGTAGACCGCACCACCGCGCGGCTGCACCCACACGCTGTGCGCGCCGCGCAGGTCGACGGGCGAGACCGCGTCGGCCGCGACGGTCACCGTGCGGGACGTGACCTTGCCGCGGCGATCCACCGTGGTCACGTCGACCTTGGCACGGGCGCCGGTGTTGCCCAGCAGCAACCAGTTCTTGGTGCCTGACTGCCCCGGCGGTGGCAGGGGACTGCCGGCCACGCCGTCGATCACGGGCGACGACGGACTCCAGGTCAGGTCGCTCGCGGTCCGGTCCAGTGCGGCCGAGCGTTTCGTGGACGATCGTCCACGCTGGACGAGGGCGGAGGCGACCACCTTGACGTCGGCCCGCACCTGGACGGCGTAGGAACCGGTCGGCAGGTCGGACAGGTCGATGTCGCGCACGGTGTGGCCGGGTATCCGGACGACGTCGTGCTTGACGCGTCGGGGGCCCTTCGTGGTGAGCACGCGGGTCTGCACGACGGCTTCGGCCTCGCCCGGGACGGCCACCCGCAGCGTCGTGGGACCGTCGACCTTCACCCCGGCGATGACCTGCTCGCGGGACGGAGGCGCCGTCGTCGTCGAGGTGTCGGTGCCGCGGGGCACGACCCCGTCCAGCCAGCCGTCCTCGATGGCCGCGTAGACCTCGCCGCCGTGCGCCGTGACGTGCACGACCGGGGTCTGTTCCGAGGACGCCAGCGAGTCGAGCAGCACGACGGTGCGGCCGTGCGGTGGGACGAGCAGCCCGCTGCCGCCGTCCGACTCGACCGGCCCGTGCGCGCCGAGGACCTCCAGGTCGACGGTGACCGCGTTGGCGGCCGGGTTGACCAGGACCACGTGCTCGAGGCGGCCGGGTTGCGCACCCCCCGCGACCAGCCAGGCCTCAGCGGCGGTGCCACCGCAGGCGACGGTCGACAGCCCACGGTGGTTGCCCGACCGGACCAGGGAGTACTGCAGGCCGGCCGCCCCCGGGGCGGCGCGCCCGGCGGCCACGAAGAGCAGGCTGTCCGGCGTGTCCACGACGGCACGGTGGCGCTCCTGGGCCTTGCCGCTGCCGTCGTGTCCCGGCAGCCGTCGCACGGTGAGCCGACTCGGCGCCCCCGGCCGTTCGCCGGCCGGGACGACCGCATCGGGTGCCGCAGCGGCGACGGCGCGCACCGACTGCTCGTCCTCGAGCCCTCCCTTGGCCCCGAGACGTTCCGGGCCAGGGCACAGCAGCCCCCGCTCGCTCACCGGGGTGGCGCGCGCGGAGGACGCGGAGGCGGGGGTGTCGGCCGCGACCAGCGGCGAGAGGTCGACGTCGACCGGCACCTGGCCGGCGCCGAAGACCAGCCCGGCACCGGCGGCACCGACCAGGACGACGCGGGCGACTCCCAGGCCCCTCACTCGACGGCCTCCCGTCGGGAGCGGCGGTTGCCGAACGGCACGGCGAGGAAGATCGCGACGGCGAGCAGGCCGAGTTGCGCCCACCTCCAGTTGCGGTCGGTGGCCGGCAGCGACACCTCCACCGTGCCCGCGGTGGCCGGCAACCGGTAGGTCGGGCGGTCGGTGCCAGGGACCGGGAGCAGCGCCTGCCCGTCATACGTGACGCTGGCGTGCTCGGCCAGGTCGGGCGCCTCGGCCAGGACCAGGGTGCGTCCCGGCTGACCGGCCTCGATGTCGGCCCGCAACTGGGAGTGCGGGCCGTCGGTGTCCACGGCTTGCAGCGGGCGGTCCTCCGCGTCGAGGACCCGGACCCGTGACGGCGGGACGTCCAACGACCCGGCGCCCGGCGAGGGCAGCACCCGCCAGAGAACCACGCCACCGGAGTGGCTCAGCCGGGTGAGCCCCGCAGTCGAGTCGAGTTGCCGCACCAGTGGATCGGAGACGTCGCCGCGCAACCCGACGAAGCCCACCCCGAGCTCGGCGAGAGCCGCCTGGACCCCGTCTCCGGCACCGGTCCGGTCGCCCGAGACGGTGCGTCGGACGGCGTCCTCGACCAGCGGGTCGGCGCTCGCCGGCGGCACGGGAAGTCCGCGTGCCACCGCACCGGGCTCGGCCGCGCGGAGGTCGTACGTCATCGCGCCATCCTCGCGGTGCAGCACCAGGAACCTCGTGGCCGCCGGACTGAACGCCTGGTCGGCCACGACCGCCGGCATCGACGCGGTGGCGGCCTGCAGGCCTCGCCCCACCCCGGTCCAGCCGGCCCACGCCGCGCTGGCGAGCACACCAGCGACGGCGACCAGGGCCACCACCTGCCCGAGGCGGGCGCGCCACCGCGCGGCTGCCCGACGCCCGGCGGTGCCGATCGCGTCGTAGCCGAGCAGGGCGGCCCCGATGAGCGCGAGCGCCAGCAGGTCGAGCCCGGTGCCGGCCCACGGCGTGATCACGCCCGGAGCAGCCGACGAGCCGGACGGGACGTGCGCCAACGACACCCGTGGTGCGAGCAGGCCCGCGGCGAGACCCACCAGGGCCAGGACCCCCAGCGCGGTCGCCATGCGGGACCGTGGCCCCCGGCGCAGCAGACCGAGGAGCCCGGCGAGCACGAGGGGGGCGGCCAGCAGTGCCACGGCAAGGGTCACCGGCTCGGGTCGCAGCAGGGCCAGCTGCCAGTCCGGCGCGCCGGCCGCACCGGCGGAGGCGGGCCACACGGTCAGGCCGGGGCCGCCCAGCAGGACCCGTGGGTCGTCGAAGACCTCCCGGACCCACGGGCCGACGAGGACGAGGGGCACGAGCACCAGCGTCAGGCCGCGCAGCCGCGCCCAGCCGCGGCCCACCACGACGACGAGCACCGCCAGGGCCAGCGACATCGCCCCCAGGGGCGGGTTGAACACGCCGAGCAGCGCCACGGCAAGCGCGGTGCCGAAGGTCGCGGGCGCCGAGGCCCGGCGACGGGCGACGACGGCGAAACCGGCCAGCACGAGCGGCAGCAGCACGTGCGCCACCGCCGCGCCGAGGCGCCCGGCGTCGAGGGCACTGACCAGGGTGCCGACACTCGCCCAGGCGAGCGCCCCCCACGCCCGGGGCCAGCGCAGCCGGGTCACCACACGGGTGCCGAGGTAGGCGGTCCACGCCGACAACGGCATCGCCGCGACGAGGAACCAGCCGATGGCCGTCGCTGCCGGGGACGCACCGGCGTCCACCCAGGGCACCCGGGCCACCAGCCACGTGGCACCCGCGAGGACGGGCAGGTATGGCGCCGCCTCGCCCGCGCCTCCGGCCGCCGCTCCGTGCCACCCGTCCCACCAGGCGTGCCAGAGCGCGGACGGGCCGGCCTCCAGTCGCTCGAGCTCGCCGCCGCTGAGGCCCAGCCCGGAGCCGGTCAGCGCCGACGACGCGAGCAGGTTGCGCCACGCCACGACGGCCAGCACGGCGGTGAGCGCCACGACGAGGAAGCCCGGGTGACGGACCACCCGCTGCGGCCAGGTCGCCGGCAGGTGGGTGAGCGTCTCGGCGTCCGGACTGACCGGCCCGGTCTCGAACGACTCGGGGCCGACGGACTCCTCCCGCCGGGAACCCTCGACGGTCACCGCGTCCTGGATCGCGTCGACGGTGTTGCGCACCGCGGTGCGGGTGGGGACGAACAACCCGTGCAGATCGCGCCGGCGCACGACCCGCCGGCCACGGAACCGCCAGCGGGCCCCGAGCAGCCGCCATCCGGTGAACAACGCTCCGAGGTCACAGAACTCCCGCCAGGCCAGGCGGGGCCGCTTGACCAGCAGCAGCGCGAGGCTGGAACCGAGGGTGCTCAGCGCCATCCAGAGCGCGAGGAAGGGTGTCGCGAGCAGGGAGCAGCGGGTCAGCGCGATCTGCCTGGTCCTGCGGCGGGCCCGGCCGCGCACTGCCGCCGGGCCGGGGCCGTCGGCCCGCGTGCCTTCGGCGCTGGCGGCGCCCTCGCGCACCACGGCGCCGGGGACCACGACCACCCGGTGACCGGCCAGCTGCGCCCGCCAGCACAGGTCGAGGTCCCCGGCGTCCGGGAACGCGCGATCGAAGCCGCCGAGCCGCTCGAAGACCTCGCGCTCGACCAGCATCCCGGCGCTGCTGACGCCGAGGACGTCGCTGCGCGTGTCGTACTGCCCCTGGTCGAGCTCGCCGACCGCCGGGCCCCCGGACGCGCGGCCGGTGCGGGTGACCTGCATACCGACGCTGCGCAGCCGGCGCGCGTCGTCCCAGCGGGTGACCTTGGGGCCGACCACCCCCACCGACGACGACCTCCGGGAGACGTCGACCAGCCGGCGCAACGTCATGGGGGCGGGCGCGGTGTCGTCGTGCAGCAGCCAGAGCCACTCCCCCGTGGTCGCGTCGGGGAGCGCCTCGACTCCCGCTGCGACGGCCTCGGCGAACGAGGTGTCACGCGGCAGGGTCAGCACCTCCACCGACGGGATGGACCGGCGGATTCCCGCGTGGCCGGCCAGGATCGAGCCGCTCGTGTCGGTCGACCCGGTGTCGACGACGACCAGCCGCTCGGGCGGACGCGACTGCAGGGCCAGCGCGTCGAGGCTCTCGACCAGCCATGGTTCCCCGTCGTGCACGACGAGAATCGCGCTGACCGAACCGGTGGCAGGGGAGGCGGGGACGCGCGCCTGGTCGGCGCGAGGCGGTGCCAGCGTCATGAGTCAGCCGTCCTGTGGCCGGGACGGCTAGACGGCGCGTTTCTTGAGCTTGCGGCGCTCCCGTTCGGACAGGCCCCCCCAGATGCCGAAGCGCTCGTCGTGCGCCAAGGCGTACTCGAGGCACTCCGCCCGGACCTCGCACCCCACACAGACCTTCTTCGCGTCGCGGGTGGATCCCCCCTTCTCGGGGAAGAACGCCTCGGGATCAGTCTGGGCGCACAGCGCCCGCTCCTGCCAAGACAGTTCCCCCTCTTCCTCGCCCTCACCGAGGCTCGTGATCAGCTGTAGCTCGTGCACGGCTCCTCCTCGACCCTTCGCGTTGGCCAGCACTCGCGTTGTGGCCCGCCGGGCAACTTCGACACGAGCCACGTCGCTGCCGAGTGAACCGCCAGGTTCCCGACCCCGACCCTGGCGGGTCTCGCTGCCCGTGTCGACCTTGTCCGGAAGGACGACAACAATGGAATTACACGCGTGTCATACGGGGAAGTCAAGCCCGCGTCTGGTAAACCGCCCCGCTCGAGAGCCGCTCGACGACCTGCGGTAGAGGGGTCACGGAGGCGGTCGTGCGCGACCACACCCTCCCGCTGGCCGGTCACCGACGGGCCTCGGACAGGCCCCGGACGGGCCCCGTTCACGACTGCAGGCGCTCCTCCGCGGCGTCGAGCAGGGCACCCACGCGGGTCGGCAGGGTCGGGTCGAGCGGGAGGTCCAGCCGCGCTGCCACGACACCAGAGACCTCGGTGAACAGGTCGGCGGCCACCCGCAGGGCGCACAGCGTGTCGAGCGGCCCGGCGCCGCTGAACATCGCGGTGACCCGGGGCCACCGACCGGCCTCGACCCACTCGTCCAGGTGGTGCCCGAGGTGCCAGGTGAAGCGCGGCCCGGCCGGGTCCGTCTGCGCCTCCCACTCGAGCACCCGCAGCACCAGGTCGCGCGCGGTGGCCAGCCGGAGCTGCGCGACCCACAGGTCCTCTCGGCACAGGTAGACCGGCACCTGGGTCACCTCGAACCAGAACTCGCTCACCGTGGCGGCGAGCTCCTCCGCAGTCGGGGGGACCGGGGCACGGGGCTCGATCCGCGGTGCGGGTAGCCCGGCGAGCCGCCCGTCCGGGTCGTGGTGCACCAGATAACCGCGGTCCCACACCTCGTCGAGACCGTCCTCGAGCATCTGCCGCACCCGTTCGGGGCCGGCCAGGGTGAAGTCCACCTTGCGCCCACCGGCATGGACCACCAGTCGGGTCGGCCAGTCCTGGCCCTCGGCGGGATCGTCACCGAGCGCCAGCACGACCAACACGTCGCCGAACCCGCGCCACCACGCGTCGTCGGCAGCCAGGTCGCGCCACCGACCGATCAGCTCGAGGTCCAGGTCGGAGAACTCGTCCACCCGCTGCCCCCGTGCCCGCGACCCGGTCTGCACCACCGCGTCGACCCGGGGATCCGACCGGGCCCAGGCCAGGATCTTGTCGAGCAGCAGCGCCGGATCCTCCATCCCCGCACCCTAATCCGAGCCCGGGCCGGCGCTCTCGGACCCCACGGCCACTGGTCCGCGGAGCCGGTCACGGTCCGACTGACAGACTGACACCCATGCAGATCACCGCACTGGCCGGTGGGGTGGGCGGTGCCCGCTTCCTCCGTGGGCTGCTCGCGCACCTCGACCGCTCCCCCGGGCTCGCCGGGTCGACCCTGACCATCATCGGCAACACCGGCGACGACATCACGCTGTTCGGCCTGCGGGTCTGCCCGGACCTCGACACGCTGCTCTACACCCTCGGCGGCGGCGTCGACGAGGCACAGGGCTGGGGGCGCGCGGAGGAGACGCACGTCCTGCAGGGTGAGCTCGCCGCATACGGGGCGGAACCGCAGTGGTTCGGGCTGGGTGACCGCGACTTCGCGACGCACGTGGTGCGCAGTCAGTGGCTCGGGCAGGGCCTGTCGCTGTCCGAGGTGACCGCGCGGCTCGCCGGGCGCTGGGGACTGCCGGAGCGCGGCGTGACGCTGCTGCCGATGAGCGACAGCCCGGTCGAGACGCACGTCGTCGTCGACCAGGGCGAGGGTCCGTCGGCGATCCACTTCCAGGAGTGGTGGGTGCGGCTGCGGGCGCAGGTGCCGGCCGAGCGGTTCGTCGCCGTGGGCATGGACCGGGCCGGCCCGGCGCCGGGTGTGCTCGACGCGATCCGCGGCGCCGACGTGGTGCTGCTGCCGCCGAGCAACCCCGTGGTCTCGATCGGCATCGTGCTGGGCGTGCCGGGGGTGCGGGACGCGTTGCGTGGGACCACGGCACCCGTCGTGGGCGTGTCGCCACTGATCGGCGGGGCGCCGGTGCGCGGCCACGCCGACGCCTGCCTGACCGCGATCGGCCTCGAGTCCACCACGCAGGCGGTCGCGGGGCTCTACACCGACTTCCTCGATGGCTGGCTGGTGGACGACCACGACGCCGGTGCGACGGGCTTCGACCCGCGCCTCGCGGTCCGGGCCCGGCCGCTGTGGATGCGCGACGTCGAGCACGCGGCCGACATCGCCGGTGCTGCACTCGACCTCGCCCTCGAGCTCGGCACGCCCGGGCAGCACGCCGTATGACGCGTCGCGCCGAGCCGGTGGTCGTCACCCCGGTCACCGGCCTCCCCGAGGTGTCCGCGGTGGGGCTGGCCGGGCTGGCCGACCTGGTGGCGGATTCGTTGCGGCGAAACGGAATCGAGCTCGCCGACGGTGACGTCCTCGTGCTGTCCAGCAAGGTGGTCTCCAAGGCGCTCGACCTGCGGGCCCCCGGCGGCGACCGGGCGCGCGTGGTGCTCGACCAGAGCCGGCGGGTCGTCGCCGAGCGCCGGACCGCGGAGTCGGTGACCCGGATCGTCGAGGCGATCGCCGGGCCGGTGATGGCCGCGGCCGGCGTTGACGCATCCAACACCGGACGCGAGGACGACGGCCTGCTGCTCCTGCCGGAGGACCCGGACGGCTGCGCGCGGGAGCTGCTGCTGCGGCTCACCGGCCGCTGGTCGCACGGTTCCCCGGCCGAGCTCGCGGCCCAGCCCGCCGAGTCCGCCCAGCCCG
>CAYRLV010000144.1:0-8915 GCA_964425155.1 uncultured Ornithinicoccus sp.
TCGGCCAGGAAGCGTTCACGTTCGGTCACGGAGAGGGCCATGGTGCCGAACGTAGCGGCGGCCCCTGACATACGTGACGCCCCCAACCCGGTTTAGCCAGCGCTCTCCCCAGCCTCAAGCACGTCCTCGAGGGCCGCGAGAACCTCGCCCTGGGCATCGCACACGTGTTGGGTCATGGCCCCCGCCGCGCCTTCGGCGTCGCGCCCGTCAATGGCCTTCAGGATCGCTGCGTGCCCTCTGATGGATGACTGGTGGACGACCGTGAACTCACGCAGGTCCAACAACGAGAAGGCGGCGGCGCGGGCATCCTCGACAGCCCGACGCAACATCTGGTTGCCGCTCATCTTGGCCACCGTGAGGTGGAACTCGGAGTCAGCCCGCCGGAAGGTGTCCACATCCGTACTCGCAGCCATGGCCCTCTGGCACTCGTTAAGGGTCTCCAAGAGGAGGCGTGAGCCGCGTTCGGCGGCCAGCCGCGCTGCCATGCTCTCCACGGCAACACGGAACTCAAAAACTTCCGCCACCTCAACCTCGTAGCCGGGCTCAGTGCGTGCCTTGTCGCGCCTGGCCGCAGCGACCACGGTGCCGCCTTGGCCCCGTTTGGTGAACAGCAAACCCTCGCCTTGCAAGACGCGCAGCGCTTCGCGAACCGTGACTCGGGAAACCCCCAGCCGTTCCGCGAGGGTGCGCTCCGCGGGAAGCCGGTCACCCGGCAGGACCACGCCGAGGGCGATGGCCCGGCGCAGTCGGTCGACGACTGCAACATAGGCCGGTGGTGCGTACAACGGTGCGAGCAGGATGTCGTCATTCGGCATAACCCTTGCATCCTATCGCAGGTGGTTCTAATGTCTGTTGGTATGTATCCCAGACCAATGCGCACGGCAGGTGGCCGCGCGAGGAGCTGTGTTGAGGCGTGCTGAGACGACGTGCCAGTCCGGTACCGCCCGAGACCGGGGGTTCTCCATGACCTCGACGATCACTCCCTTCCGAAATCATCTGCCAGTTCAAGTCGAGTTCGGCGAGGGCGCTGCGTTGAACCTGCCGGGACTCCTGGAACGGATGGGAGCGACTCGGGTGTCCCTCATGATCGATGCGGGGCTCGAGCGGCACAACGAGCCGGTCGCGCAGGTGCTGTCTGCCCTCCACGCGTGCTCGACGGTGACGATCTTGGAGAAGGCGTCCGGCGAGCCCACCATCTCCGTGGTCGACCGAGCCGCTCACCAACTCTCCGGCGCCGACTCCCAGGTGGTCCTCGCACTGGGCGGAGGGTCCGTGATCGACACTGCGAAGGCTGCACGGCTGTGTGCACAGCTGAGTTTGAGTTTCACCGAGTTCCTCGACGAGCCGCGTGGATACCCCGAACCTGCCGTACCGTTGATCGCCGTGCCGACAACGGCAGGGACGGGGTCAGAAGTGTCTGGCGGCGCCGTCGTTTCCGACCCCACCCGTAGTACCAAGTCGGGAATCGCGCACGCACGCCTGCGCCCACAGTACGCAGTCGTCGACCCACAACTGACGTGGAGCATGCCTCCCACGATGACGGCCAACACCGGTATAGACGCGCTGGCGCAGGCTATCGCCGCAGTGGTGGCCAAAGTCCACACGCCGGTCGGCGACGCCATCGCGCTGGAGGCCGTGAGACTGATCGGCGCATCCCTGGTCGCAGCCTTCCGCGACGGGTCAGACGCGGTCGCGCGATCACGTATGGCCTGCGGCGCGATGATGGCCGGCTTGGCCATGAATATCTCCGACTGCACGGCAGAGCACGCTCTAGGGCAGGCCATCGGTGGACTCACTGGTGCACCCCACGGCTTGACGGTGGGACTGGTCCTCGCGGAGACACTCGAACGCGAGAGCCAGTATGTTCCCGACCGGCTGGAACGCGTCGCCGACGCTCTGGGGGTGCCTGACAACGGAGAGCGCGACGGGTCGCGGACCGTGAGCGCGATCCGAGACCTCTTGGCCGACCTCGAGTTTCCGGTCCTGTCCGATCTGAAACTGACGCCACAGCATCTTGGTCCGTTGACCGAGGCGGCGCTGGCGGACTACTTCATCACGATGTCTCCGCAACCGTGGGCCGCGCGGGATGTTCGGGCTGTCTTCGAGTCCGCACTGTTCGCAGTCTCGCGTGAGCCCGTGTCGCGGGGAGGCGGACAGTAGCCATGCCTCACAGGGAGATCGCACATCGGGAGGGCAGCAACAGCGACACGCGGCTGGACGCGGTGGTCGTCGGTGCTGGATTCTCTGGCCTCTACATGCTGTACCAGCTTCGGAAGCTGGGGATGCGCACGCGAGTGATCGAACGCGCCCAAGATGTGGGAGGAACCTGGTACTGGAATCGCTACCCCGGTGCACGTTGCGACATCGAGAGCCTGGACTACTGCTATTCGTTCGACCCGAGTCTTGTTCGCGAATGGCGATGGAGGGAGCGCTATGCCGCGCAGCCGGAGATCTTGAGCTACCTCCAGTACACAGCCGACAAGTTCGACCTGCGCCGCGACATCCGATTCGGCACCGGTGTGGTGACCGCGACATGGGACGAAGGCACCAGGACGTGGACCGTAGAGTGCGACGACGGCATGACGCTCGTCGCGACGTACCTGATCATGGCGACGGGATGCCTGTCGACGGTGAAGCAACCGCGCTTCCCGGGCCTGGACGACTTCGAGGGCGAGTGGTTCCACACCGGGCGATGGCCCCACGAGCCGGTGTCGTTCGTGGGTAAGCGGGTCGCCGTCGTCGGGACCGGCTCCTCAGGGATCCAGGTCATCCCGAACATCGCCGGGGACGCCGAGCGGCTCTTCGTGCTGCAGCGGACGCCGAACTACAGCATGCCAGCCCACAATCGTCCACTGTCCGAGGAGGAGTGGCAGCAGGCCCTGGAGTCGTGGCACCAGCGTCGGCGCATCTGTCAGGAGTCCGAGAGCGGGGTGCCCGTACCGCCTCCCACGAAGGCGACGAGCCAGGCCACGGCTGCCGAGCAGCGGGAACGGTTCGAAATGGGCTGGCAGCGCGGGGGCATCAGTGCCTTGTCCGCCGGGTTCACCGACTTCTTCACCAGTGAGCAGGCAAACAGGGCCGCACAAGACTTCGCCCGCGCGAAGATCCGTTCCCTCGTCCACGACCCGCAGGTGGCGGACCTGCTGTGCCCGCGCCATCACATCGGGACCAAGCGCACCTGCACCGACACCGGCTACTTCGAGACGTACAACCGCGACAATGTGGAGCTCATCGACGTCCGAGACAACGCGTTGGAGCGGATACTGCCCACGGGGGTGCAGCTTCAGCACCGGTCCATCGACGTGGACGCGATCGTGTTCGCGATCGGGTTCGATGCCATCACCGGTGCGTTGACCGAGGTCGAGATTCGGGGCGTGAGCGGACAAAAGCTGACCGACCTCTGGGCACACGGGCCCCGTACCTATCTCGGCCTCAGTACGTCAGGCTTCCCCAACCTGTTCATGATCACCGGCCCGGGGAGTCCCTCAGTGCTGAGCAACATGGTGGTGTCCATCGAACAGCACGTTGACTGGATTGCGGACGCCCTGGGCCACCTTCGTGATCATGGGTTGGACCGGATCGAAGCGACTGAGTCCGCCCAGGGCGAGTGGATGGAGCACGTTGCGCGGCTCGCTGAGGAGACGCTCTATCCGAAGGCAGAGTCGTGGTACGTCGGCGCGAACATCCCGGGCAAGCCCCGGACCTTCATGCCGTATGTCGCTGGCTGCGGGCGTTACCGGCGTGAGTGCGACGAGGTCGTCGCACGCGGCTACGCCGGCTTCGCCCTCGGACCGCGGGCGAGCCTTGCTCACCAGGAGGACGTGTATTCATGATCGACCTGCAGGCTGAGTTGAAGGCCAACCCCGACGTCACCGAGTGCTTGGTGCGCCACGGGGTGCGTACTGTCATCGTCGGCGGATGCGACACCTATGGGGTGATGCGCGGCAAGCGAGTGCCGGTCGAGCAGTTGGCCAGGGTCCTGCGGCACGGGATGGCCCTATGCGACGTCTTCTGGGTCATGCACATCGATGAGTCTGCACTGGTCGAGCGCCCGTCGGGACACATCGGCTACTTCCCCACCGAGGAGCGCGGGTATCCCGACATTGTGGTCAAACCTGACCTGGGCACGCTGCGTCTGGTGCCCTGGCACGAGGACACAGCCCTACTCCTGGGGGACTGGCACCTACCGCATGGCGGCGGCCCGGTTCCCATCGCGCCCCGGACCATTCTGTCCCGCGTGCTCGACCAAACCCGGCAGATGGGCTACGAGCCGTTGAGTGCACTGGAGCTCGAGTTCTATCTGTTGCGAGAGTCCGTCGGCACCTGGCACCACAAGCGCCCGCAGGACCTGGTGCCACTCTGGGAGGCCCCGAGCACGTATGGCGTGGTCCTCGGTTCGCAACAGGACATCGGCTCGGTGATCCGCCACCACATGATGGAGTACGGGCTGCCGATCGAAGCGTGCAACCCGGAGACCGGACCCGGCCAGTTCGAGCTGAACCTGCGCTACGGAGACAGCCTGAAGGCGGCTGATGATGCGTTCTTGTTCAAGTCGGCCGTCAAGGAGGTCGCCGCCCAGCACGACTTGCTGGCCAGCTTCATGGCAAAGCCGACCACCGCATGGGCGGGCAACAGTTGCCACGCTCACATGAGCTTGCGCGACGAGCAAGGCCGCGGGTGCTTCTACGACGCCGGGCAGGAACATGGCATGTCCGAGACCATGCGTCATTTCGCCGCCGGAGTCCTGGCCACAATGCCCGAGTTCACGGCGTTGATGGCGCCGAATGTGAACTCCTATCGACGCTTCGTGCCCTACTCGTGGGCTGGGACGACAGCGACCTGGGGCATCGACAATCGCTCCGTAGGACTGCGGGCCATCTGCGAGGGAGAAGATGGCACCCGGCTTGAACAGCGTCAGGCGGGTGGCGACGCCAATCCATACCTGGTGACCGCCGCACTCTTGGCTGGAGGCATGCAAGGCATCGCGGACAAGGCCGAGCCGCCACCATTGACCGATGTCGACGCCTACGCGATGTCGGCGGATCAAGCGCCGCCGCTGCCCGTGCAACTCCCCGAAGCCGTCGACCTGCTCGAGCGCAGTGCCACCGCCAGGACGTGGTTCGGTGACGACTTCGTCGACTACTACGTGGAGATGCAACGGTCGGAGCTTCGCGCCCAGGCCGTTGCGGTCACCGATTGGGAAGTGGCGCGCTTTCTCGGAGCGATGTAGGTGAGCGCCGCCTTGAGCAGTGAGGCAGCCTGTGCCGTCGAGGCGGCGAAGGTGCGTGAACGACCGAGTCTGCACCTGCTGCCCATTGCCCGGGCACGCCAGCGCTACGAGGACGACCACCCCTGCTCCGGTACCCCATCCGTATACCGGGTCGAAGAGCTCGCGATAAGCCGTGAGGTTCCTGCGCGGCTGTATCGTCCTCGCATCGGGCGGCTTCCTGTCGTGGTCTTCTTCCACGGTGGCGGCTGGGTCGTCGGCAGCCTCGACACACACGACCGTGTCTGCCGTGAGATCGCGGTTCGCAGCGGCTGCGCGGTGCTCAGTGTCGGGTACCGTCTCGCGCCCGAGCACCCCTACCCGACAGCCGTCGACGACGCTCACGCAGCGCTGATATGGGTGCGGGATCGGGCGGGGGAGTACGAACTCGACCGGTCCCGGCTTGCCGTGGCCGGGGACAGCGCCGGCGGCAACATCGCTGCGGCCCTCGCCATCCGCAGCCGCTCCACCGGGGTACCCATCGCGCTTCAAGTCCTGTTGTACCCGGTGACCAGCACCGACCTCGACCGGTGGGTGGATCCAGCGTATGACGGGCTGGTGCTGTCGCGTGCCGAACTCGCCTGGCACCAAGAGCAATACCTGCCGCAGGTGAGGGACCGCTCCAGCGCCTGCGCCGCACCACTGCACTGCCATGACCTCTCTCTGTTGCCACCAGCCTTGTTCGTCGTGGCCGAGTGTGACCCGCTTGCGCCGCAGAGCTATGCGTATGCGGCGGCCCTTCGCGACGCTGGCGTCCCGGCGGAGATACACCTACACCACGGCGCGCTGCACGGCTTTGTTCAGCAACCCGAGGCATTCGCTGCCGCCGACAGGGCTCTCGACCGGGCCGCAGCGGTCATCTGGGGGCGTTTAGGGGGGCGTCGCCGGGGTGTCGACATGACCGACCCGACTTGCCTGCCTCACCCAGAACACCAACAATCGAAGGTGGTAGGACATGACAACCTCAGCTCATCGACCTCGTGACGGCGAGGTCGCTCGCCCCGCGGGGGACGTCGGGGCCACCACACCTGGCTTGCGCAAGGACGCGATCAACTGGAAGCAAGTCGCGATCTTGTCCATTGCCGGGTGCGGTCCAGCGTCGGTCATCGCGTTGAACTTGCAGTTCATGGGCCAGTTCGCGGGTTCGGCCTTGGTTCTCGCCTTCGTCATTGTCTGGCCCGGCGTGCTGTTGCTGGTCAACACCTTCGCGGAGTTCTCCAAACGGCTACCCACCTCCGGCGGCTTGTACACCTGGAACTCGCGGGCATGGGGAAAGAGCGCCGGCTTCGTCTACGGATGGACCTTCATCGGGGCTTACATGGTGTTCTCCGCCGCTGGATTCGCCGTATTCGGCGGCTGGGTCGAAGAGTGGCTCTCGACCCAGTTCGGCATCGACATCCCGTGGTGGGTCTTCACTGCTGCAGCCCTCGTCTATGTGTGCACGTTGGCGTACCTGGGGATCACCCAGTCGCTGCACGCTGCGCTGACACTCATCGCCATTGAAGTCATCGTCCTGCTGGTCCTCGCGGTGTACATCATCGTGGGTGGGCCCGCCAGTGGCAGCGGGTTGGGCCTCGAGCCGTTCACCCCGAGTGCCGCAGGGTCGATGGGGTGGGCGGGCATCGGATTGGCCATGACCTACGGGGTTCTCTCGCACGTCGGTATCGAAGAGGGCGCCACGCTCGGACACGAGGTCAAGGACCCCAGACGAGGGATCCCCCGTGGTTTGTGGATCGCTGCCGTCCTGGTACCGGTGTTCTACATCTTCGTCAGCTACGCGATTGTCTATGGATACGGCATCAACGACATGGAGGGCTTCGGCAAGGATCCGGCACCCTTGCAGACGATTGCGTCGCAGTACTGGGGCGAGTTCGGGCTCGCCGTGGTCGTGATTGCCGCGATCAGCAGCATCCTGGCGTTCAGCCAAGCCGCCTTCATCGCTGGTGCGCGAGTCCTGTACACACTCGGTCGCGAGGGTGTCCTCCCCCAATGGCTCGGGGGAGTGTCTGCCAGGCACACACCACACCGCTCCATTTTCGTCATGGGGGTGGTGTCCATCGTCTTGGGTGTCCCGCTCGCGTTCATCACCGGGCCCTTCAACGTGTGGGGCTACTTCGGATTCCTGATCTCGATCGCGTTCCTGGTCTCCTACATCTTCACCAACGCTGGCATGATCAGGTTCACGCGCATGATCGGAGAGTTCCACTGGTTCCGTCACGGTGTCCTGGGAGTCATCGGTTCGATCATCTTCCTCTATCCGCTGTACAAGACGGTCTGGCCACTCGGCGAGGGGATCTATGGCGTTTTGCCCTTCGTCTACATCGGTTGGGTCATCATCGGCATCGCTTTCATGCTCTACACGAGGGCCAAGCGGCCCCATGCTCTGGATGCGATCGGGACATCCTTGGCCGCGGAGGACGATGCCGCAGCAGTCGCGCCGTCGACTACCCACAGGGACGTGGACGCGCGTCACGATGTCGATGACGAGCAGCCGACACGATGACAGAGCGTGCCCGGGACCTAGGCATCGTGGTCGGGTCGGGTATCCCCGGTAGGTGGAACGCCATCACCGATGTCCCCGGCGTGCAGGTCGGCCAAGTGACTCTCATCGACGGGAACGGCGAGTTGAGCGTCGGCCATGGACCGGTCCGCACTGGCGTGACCGTCGTCATCCCCCGGACCGAGCCGCTCTGGGAAGAGCCGGCTTTCGCCGGCTTGCACTCCCTCAACGGCAATGGAGAACTGACCGGCTCCACCTGGCTCCGCGAGTCCGGTCTGTTGATGTCGCCGGTAGCCATCACCTCCACACACTCGGTGGGCGTCGTCCGCGATGCCCTGGTGGCGGCGGAGACGGCGGCCCGCCCAGCGGGCGACGCATTCTGGCGGCTCCCGGTCGTCGCGGAGACGTGGGATGGGATCCTCCACGACATCAATGGCCGGCACATCCGGGCTGAGCACGTGCGGCAAGCCTTGGCCTCGGCCGTAGGCGGGCCGGTGGCCGAAGGCAACGTGGGTGGTGGAACCGGGATGATCTGCCACGGCTTCAAGGGCGGCATCGGGACGTCTTCGAGAAGACTGTCGGAACCCGACGGCCGCTACACCGTCGGAGTCCTCGTGCAAGCAAATCACGGCCGGAGGGAGCGCCTGACCGTTGCGGGAGTTCCAGTGGGCCGCATCATCGGATCGGATGTGGTCCCGGAGCCAGCACTCGGCTCAGTTCCCGAGGGTCGGTCCGGCGGCGGTTCGATCGTGGTGCTGATCGCGACTGACGCGCCCCTGCTGCCGCATCAGTGCAAGGCGCTCGCACAACGTGCCGGGCTGGGGGTCGGGCGTACCGGAGGGACCGGCGAACACTGGTCCGGTGACGTCTTCCTGGCCTTTTCGACAGGGAACCGCCAGCTGCCGAACGGCGACTACTGCCGGCAGCCGCCACGCGAAGTGCCGCTGACAATGATCGCCGGGGCGCACGTGGACCCGTTGTACGACGCCGTCATCGAGGCGACGGAGGAAGCCATTGTCAACGCCTTGGTGGCGGCTACGACGATGACCGGGCGCGACCACGTCGTGGCTCACGCGCTTGAGCACCGACTGCTCCTGCGAGCGATGACCGACACGGTGAGGTGAAGTTGGCAGGAAGTCCTGCGACTAG
>CAYRLV010000145.1:0-8863 GCA_964425155.1 uncultured Ornithinicoccus sp.
GCGAGGCGCTCGATCAGCTCGGTCGGGCCGCTGACGATCAGGCTGTGGTGGGCCCCGACCTTGGTGTCCGGCACGGCGTGCGTGAAACCCTCGCCGGGCGCCTTGACCCCGACCACGGTCACGCCGTACTTGCTGCGGATCTGGCTCTGCCCCAAGGTGAAGCCGACCATCTCCCGGGGCGGCGTCATCTTCACGATGGCGTAGTCGTCGTCGAACTCGATGTAGTCCGACAGCTTGCCGTTGACCAGGTGGGCGACCCGGCGGCCGGACTCGCCTTCCGGCAGCACCACGTGGTGCACGCCGATCCGGTCGAGGATCCGGGCGTGCTCGATGGAGACCGCCTTGGCCCAGATGCGGGGCACCCCCGCGTCGACCAGGTTGCCCGCGGACAGCAGTGACGACTCGACCGACGTGCCGATGGCCACGACCGCGATGGAGTAGTTCTTGACCCGGATCTGGTGCAGCACGTCGGGATCGGTGGCGTCCTCGGGGACCACCCGGTCGAGCTTGGGCGCGAACTTCTCGGCCCGCTCGGTGTCCCGCTCCAGCGCCAGGACGCGGTAGCCGATGCGGTGCATCTCCAGGGCCGCGGCCGCGCCGAAGCGGCCCAGGCCGATGACGAGGGCACCCTCGTCGTACAAGCGGTTCTTGGCCATGACCTGGTTCGTCTCCTCCATCGGTTGCTGGCTGCACGCTGCCACTGCCCCCGGCACGCGGCAACACCATCGTGCCGCACCACGGTCACGGGAGGGGTAGCGTGCCCGCATGGCGACGCAGGCACGGGTGACGTGGGATCCCGCCCTGACCGGCTACGACTTCGGGGCGGGCCACCCGATGAACCCGGTGCGGCTGGACCTGACCGTCCGGTTGTGCCGAGCCCTCGGGCTGCTCGACCTGCCGGGGGTCGAGGTCGTCGCGCCGGACCCGCCGGACGACGCCCTGCTGCTGACCGTGCACGATCCCGACTACGTCGAGGCGGTGCGGGCCGCCTCCGCCGACCCCCGGCAGGCGGACGAGCGGCGGGGGCTCGGCACCGAGGACGACCCGGCGTTCCCCGGGATGCACGAGGCGAGCGCCCGGATCGTGGCCGGCACGGTGGACGTGACCCGCGCGGTCTGGGAGGGGGAGGCCGAGCACGGGGTGAACTTCTGCGGGGGGCTGCACCACGCGATGCGCGACCGCGCCGCCGGGTTCTGCATCTACAACGACGTGGCCGTCGGCATCCGGTGGCTGCTCGACCACGGGGCGGAGAAGGTCGCGTACGTCGACGTCGACGCGCACCACGGCGACGGGGTCGAGCGGGCGTTCTGGGACGACCCGCGGGTGCTGACCATCTCGCTGCACGAGAGCGGCCGGGTGCTGTTCCCGGGGTCCGGCTTCCCGGGGGACATCGGTGGCCCCGGCGCCGAGGGCTCGGCGGTCAATGTCGCCCTGCCCCCCGGCACGGGGGACCGGGCCTGGCTGCGCGCCTTCCACGCGGTCGTCCCCGCCCTCGTGCACGCCTTCCAGCCGGACGTCCTGGTGACCCAGCAGGGCTGCGACTCCCACTACGGCGACCCGCTGGCGCACCTGGCGCTGTCCGTGGACGGGCAGCGCACGTCATACGAGACGCTGCACCGGCTGGCGCACGAGGTCTGCGACGGGCGGTGGGTCGCGCTCGGTGGCGGCGGCTACCAGTTGATCGACGTGGTCCCCCGCGCCTGGGCGCACCTGACCGCGATCGCCGCGCACCAGCCGGTGGACCTGGAGACCCCGGTGCCGGAGGTATGGCGGGCCCACGTGCGTGCGGCGCTGGGTCGCCCGGGCCCGGAGCGGATGGGCGACGGCGTCGCCGAGGGGGGCCGGGTCTGGTGGAAGTCGTGGGAGCTGGGCTACGACCCGGCGGACGCCGTGGACCAGACGGTGATGGCCACCCGGCACGCGATCTTCCCGCGGCACGGCCTCGACCTGTGGTTCGACTGAGAGTGGAGGGCCACGACCGGCGTTTCGCGACTTTCTCGGCGTGTCGGCTGGACATTTGCCAAGAAATCTCCCCGGCCGCTTTCCCAACGACCACTTCTGCCTCTATCGTGACCACACACACCAGATGCGTGCGCCGTCAGCCGGAGGGGAAGCCGTGCTGCCTGCCACGTGGAGAGTCGAGGTACCGCCATGGCCGACGAGCGCCAGCTCGGTGAGGTGACGTTCCTGACGGTCGCGGAGGTCGCCACGATGATGCGGGTGTCCAAGATGACCGTCTACCGCCTGGTGCACGCCGGCGAGCTGCCGGCGATCCGGGTGGGGCGGTCCTTCCGCGTGCCGGCCGACGCCGTCCACGAGTACCTCCGCACCAGCTACATCGACACGGCCTGACCGCCGGGGGCGGCCTCCGCCCCCGCTCGGTGGCCCCGGCCGCCCCGGACGTGGACGTCGGGGGCGGCCGAGGCGCGCGTGGACCTGCCGGCTCGCGGCTGCGGTGAGGGGGTCCGGGTCAGCGTTTCCTCGTGTCCCGCAGGACCGCCAGCTTGGTGCGGTACTCCTGCTCGTCGATCTCGCCGTCGGCGTAGCGCTTGCCGAGCGCCTCCTCGGCGCCGGACTGCCACGGCCGGCCGCCGCCGCGCCACCAGAACCGGCGGGCGATGAACCCGATCACCACCCAGAACACCAGGAACCACAGCAGCGGGAAGATCGGGAACCACCAGTGGAACCCGGTCCCGTCGTGCCAGAACGTCGTCATCGTCGTCAACATCGGTCGTGCCTCTCTCATCGGTGCAGCCGGCCTCCTGGCCGACTCCTCGACGATGTCGTCCGGCGTGCTGCGCCGTCGTCACCCGGCGGGAGTCACCTGGGCTACCGCCACGGGAGGCGCGCCGCGGCGGTCAGAGCCAGCCGGGGCGGATCAGCCCGCCCTCGTAGGCGAGCACCACGAGCTGGGCCCGGTCGCGCGCGCCGACCTTGACCATGGCGCGGCTGACGTGCGTCTTCGCCGTGGCGGGGGAGAGGAACAGCCGCCCGGCGATCTCCTCGTTGGACAGCCCCTCGCCGACCAGGGCGACGATCTCGCGCTCGCGCGCGGTGAGCAGCTCGAGCGCCTTGAGCCGTTCGGGGTCCGGCCGGGTGCCGGCCCGCTGGCCGACGTGGTCGATCAACCGGCGGGTCACGCTCGGTGACAGCGCCGCGTCGCCCGCCGCGACGGCGCGGATCGCCGCCAGCAGGTCGGTCGGCTCGGTGTCCTTGACCAGGAAGCCGCTCGCGCCGATCCGCATCGCCTCGAGCACGTACTCGTCCAGCTCGAACGTGGTGAGGATGATGACCCGCACGTCGGCCAGGTCCGGGTCGGCGCAGATCTGCTCGGTGGCGGCCAGCCCGTCGGTGCCCGGCATCCGGATGTCCATGAGCACGACGTCCGGGCGCTCGGTCCGCACGAGAGCGAGCGCCTCGGCGCCGTCCGAGGCCTCGGCCACCACCTCCGTCTCCGGCGCGGCGTCCAGCAGGGAACGGATCCCGGCGCGCAGCAGGGCCTGGTCGTCGGCGAGGACGACGCGGATCGGCGGGGTCATGGTGCCTCCGGGGTGGCCGTCGGATCGGTGAGCGGGAAGGTGGCGTCCACGACGAACCCGGTGGGGCCCGGGCCGGCCTCGAGGCGTCCGCCCAGCGCCGCGGTGCGTTCGCGCATGCCCACCAGCCCGGTGCCGGGTGTGTGCGTCGCGGCGGTCGGGCGCCCGTTGTCGGTGACGCGCACGCGCAGGTGGTCCTCGCCATACGTGATCTCGACCCGGGCGCGGGTGGCGGAGGAGTGTCGCCGCACGTTGGTCATCCCCTCCAGCACCACGTGGTATGCCGCGGAGTCGACCGCGCTGGGCACGGCACCTCGCGTGCCGCTCACCTGGAGCGTCCAGGCGACCGGCACGAGAGGTGAGGTGGCGTCCTGCTCGACCAGGGCGGGCACGTCCAGCAGGGTCTGGGTGGGCGCGCGGGCGGCGGCTCCGGGATCGCGCAGCGTCTCGAGCACCGTCCGGACCTCCTCGAGTGCGTCGTGGCTGGTCTGCTTGATGGTCTGCAGCGCGGGACGGGCGTTCTCGGGGTGCTGCTCGAGCAGGTGCAGTGCGACGCCGGCCTGCACGTTGATCAGGCTGAGCGAGTGGCCGAGCACGTCGTGCAGGTCGCGGGCGATCGCCACCCGCTGCCGGGCCGCGGCGCGATCGCGGTCGAGCTCGGCCTCGCGACGCGCGGCGGCCCGTCGCTCGCGGCGGCCCCGCACGACCTCCACGATGAGCGCGGCCAGGGGCGCGGCGAAGATCGGCCCGACCGGGTAGGACAGCGTGACGTAGACCAGCGCGGCCAGGATGGCCACGCCCAGGGCGACGAAGCGCCACCGGTGCAGCGCCACGATGGCCACCGGCCCCACGAGGAGCAGCAGGTAGCCCCAGTGGTCGATCGTGCCGCCACGGTAGTGCGCGGCGCCGGTGGAGCCGCCCAGCTGGACGAACGCCGCGAGGACGGCGAACACCCACACCGGTGGCGCCGGCACCCACCGAGGGCAGTGACTCATCGTCGAGTCGTCCTTCGGGTGCAGCGCTGGGGTCCCCGCGAAGTATCGGAGCGAAGCGGAGAGCTTCGTGGGGTGGAGGTCATGGCGCGACGGTATCGGCGCGCGGGCGCCCGCGGCGACCTCCGCGGGCGGTAGAACGCGGGCCTCCCCGGGGAGTAGCCGCCGGCCGGCAGCGCACCCGGCGTCGCGGGCGGTTTGGGCGGGTCGCCGGCCGCCCGGTACGCTGACGGTCGGCGGTTCGGACGTTCGGCGTGGTGCCGCACCCGCAGAGAACTCGCGTCGGCACCGTCCACCGGCCGCACCACCAACGACAGGCAAGGAACTTCATGGGCTCCGTCATCAAGAAGCGCCGCAAGCGCATGGCCAAGAAGAAGCACCGCAAGCTGCTCCGCAAGACGCGTCACCAGCGCCGCAACAAGAAGTAGCAGCGGCGGGCGCGCGGCGCCCGGCCCGGCACAGCACCGACCCTCGCTCGTCGAGCGAGGGTCTTGTGCTGTCTGGTCCCAGTCGCGGTCGGCACCGTTAGGATTGCCGCAGGGATCCGGCCGGGGTGAGCGGACGCCATACCGGCCGGTCCGGCGCCGAGCGGAAGTGGGTGGAGCAGTGTCGGGAGGCGAGCGCTGCGTCCTGGTCACCGGGGTGTCGCGCTACCTCGGCGGCCGGTTCGCGCGGCTGCTGACCGAGCACCCGGACGTCGACCGGGTCATCGGCGTCGACGTCGTCTCGCCGCCGCACGACATCGGCAGCGCGGAGTTCATGCGCGCCGACATCCGCAACCCGGTGATCGGCAAGATCATCGCGCAGGCCGAGGTCGACACGGTCGTGCACATGAACGTCATCGCCACCCCGATCTCCGCCGGCGGCCGCACGTCGCAGAAGGAGATCAACGTCATCGGCACGATGCAGCTGCTCGCCGCCTGCCAGAAGGCGTCGAGTCTGCGCCGACTCGTGGTGAAGTCCTCCGCCGCGGTCTACGGCTCCTCGCCGCGCGACCCGGCCATGTTCACCGAGGACATGGGGCCGAAGGTGTTGCCCCGGTCGGGGTTCGGCAAGGACTCGGTCGAGGTCGAGGGCTACGTGCGCGGGCTGTCCCGCCGCCGGCCGGACATCGAGATCGTCATGCTGCGCTTCGCGAACGTCATCGGGCCGGGCATCCGGACGGCGCTGACCGACTACTTCTCGATGCCGGTCATCCCCACCCCGCTCGGCTTCGATGCCCGCGTCCAGTTCGTGCACGAGGACGACGCGGTGCAGGCTCTGCTGGTCGCGACCCTCGGACCCGACGCCGGCATCGTCAACGTCGCGGGTGACGGCGTGCTGTCCCTGCGCCAGGCGGTCCGTATGGCGGGTCGCCCGGTGCTCCCCGTGCCCACCCAGGTCGGTGGTCCGGTGGGGTCGCTCGCCAAGCGGCTGGGCCGCGCCGACTTCTCGCCCGACCAGGTGCAGTTCCTCGCCTACGGACGCGGGCTGGACACCACGCGGATGCGCGAGGTGCTGGGCTTCGAGCCCGCGCACACCACGCGTTCGGCCTTCGAGGACTTCCTGCGCCACGCGCCACAGTCGCCGCTCGCCGCGGTCGGCTCGGTCGTGGACGACCTGTCGCTGCGCGCGGCGCGGGCCCTGGCCGGTGCGTCCGGCTCGTCGGGCGCGTCCGGTGCGGGGGGCTCGGCATGACCTCCGATCCGGCGACCAGCGGCTCCTCGGGCTCCGCCAGGTCTTCGGGATCCTCGGGACCGTCGGGTGCGGGGTCCTCGGGAGCGGGTCGCGGGCGAGGACGTCGGCGGGAGCACCGGCTGCGGGAGGTGCCGCCCGTCCCCGACGCCGAGGCCGAGCCGGCGCCGACCGGTTCGACCGGCTCGACGGGTTCGGGCGATTCGACGGGTTCGCCGTTCGGCGTCGACGAGCTCGTGCACGGGTTGGTCGGGCTGCTGCGTGCCGCCGCGGACGCGGCCGGGCTGCCCGAGGACGAGGCGGAGGCGCGGGTGGCCCGCACCCTGGCCTTCCTGCGCCGCCGACTGACCGGCGACTACGTCGTCGACGACTTCGGGTTCGACCACGACCTGACCGACCACGTGCTCCTCCCGCTGCTGCGGCCGCTCTACCGCACCTGGTTCCGGGTCGACGTGCGCGGCATCGAGAACCTCCCGGAGACGGGGAGCGCGCTCGTGGTGGCCAACCACTCCGGCACCATCGCGCTCGACTCGCTGATGACCCAGGTCGCCGTCCACGACGAGCACCCCGCGCACCGCTACCTGCGGATGCTCGGCGCCGACCTGGTCTTCCAGAGCCCGCTGATCGGCGAGGTCGCGCGCAAGAGCGGCACGACCCTCGCGACGAACGCCGACGCCGAACGGCTCCTTTCCTCGGGGGAGCTGGTCGGGGTGTGGCCGGAAGGGTTCAAGGGGATCGGCAAACCGTTCAGCGAGAGGTACAAGCTGCAACGGTTCGGCCGGGGCGGTTTCGTCACCGCGGCGCTGCGCACCTCGGCGCCGATCGTGCCGTGCTCGATCGTCGGGGCCGAGGAGATCTATCCGATCCTCGGCAACCTCAAGACGGTGGCCCGCGTGCTGGGGGTGCCCTACGCGCCGATCACGCCGACCTTCCCGTGGTTGGGACTGCTCGGACTGGTCCCGCTGCCGAGCAAGTGGATCATCGAGTTCGGGCCGCCGGTCGAGACCGCGTCCCTGGGGCCGTCCGCGGCCGACGACCCGATGGTGGTCTTCGACCTGACCGACCAGGTGCGCGAGACGATCCAGCAGACGCTCTATTCGCTGCTGCTGCAACGGCGGTCGGCCTTCTTCTGACGCATGTCCGGTCTGGTGGACGGCGTCCTCTCCGACCCGGAGTGGTTCGTTGCCGACGGCGGCTGGAGCGGTCGGTTGCTGGCGCAGCGGGGCCTCGCCGCGATCTACCTGGTCGCCTTCGTCGTGGCCGCGCGCCAGTTCCGTGGCCTGATGGGCGAGCGCGGCCTGCTCCCGGTGCCCCGCTTCGTCGCCCGGGTGCCGTTTCGCCGCGCGCCCAGCCTGTTCCAGTGGCGCTACTCCGACCGACTGTTCGCCGCGGTCTGCTGGACCGGCGCGGCGCTGGCCCTGGTGTCGCTCGTCGGAGTGACCGAGCGGTTGCCGCTGCCCGCCTGCATGGCGGTGTGGGCGGTGCTCTGGGCGCTCTACCTGTCCATCGTCAACGTGGGGCAGACGTGGTACGGATTCGGTTGGGAGTCCTTGCTTCTCGAGGCCGGCTTCCTCGCGATCTTCCTCGGCGACGCCGACACGCCTCCCTCCGTCCTGGTGCTCTGGCTGCTGCGGTGGCTGCTGTTCCGGCTCGAGTTCGGCGCCGGGCTCATCAAGATGCGGGGCGATCCCTGCTGGCGCAACCTGACCTGCCTCTACTACCACCACGAGACCCAGCCGATGCCCGGTCCGCTCAGCTGGTGGTTCCACCACCTGCCGCGGCCGCTGCACCGGGCCGAGGTTGCCGCCAACCACGTCACGCAGCTGGTGCTGCCCTTCGGGTTGTTCTTCCCCCAGCCGATCTCGAGCGCCTGCGCGGCGGTCATGATCGTCACGCAGCTGTGGCTGGTGCTCAGCGGTAACTTCTCCTGGCTCAACTGGGTCGCGATCGTGTTGGCCGCCTCGGTGCTGGACGACCGGTTCCTCCAGCCGGTGCTGCCCCTGGCGACGGGTGGCGCGGAGGCGACCAGCCCCGCATACGTCGTGGTCGTCGTGCTGCTGACGCTGCTGGTGGTCGTGCTCAGCCTGCGGCCGGTCCGCAACCTGCTGTCCGGGAGCCAGGTGATGAACGCCAGCTTCGACCAGCTGCACCTGGTCAACACCTACGGCGCCTTCGGCAGCGTGACCCGGCACCGGTTCGAGGTGGTCCTCGAGGGGACCGCGGACGCCACAGGTGAGGGGCTCTGGCGGGAGTACGAGTTCAAGGGCAAGCCGGGCGATCCCGCGCGTCGGCCGCGGCAGTTCGCCCCGTATCACCTGCGGCTCGACTGGATGATGTGGTTCGTCCCGCTGTCGCCACGGTATGCGCAGGGCTGGCTCGGGCGGCTGCTCGCCAAGCTGCTCGAGGGCGACGAGCAGGTGCTGAAATTGTTGCGGCACAACCCGTTTCCCGAGGCGCCGCCGACTCGGGTGCGCGCCAGCATGTACCGCTACCGGTTCACCACGCCGCAGGAACGGCGCGAGACGGGTGACTGGTGGCACCGCAGCTACCTGCGCGAGCTGGTCCCTCCCACCACCCGCCACGACCCCCCACCCCGTGGCGAATGATTGTTGGACTTGCGCGGGGAAACCGCCTCAAGTCCAACAACCATTCGCAGCGGGT
>CAYRLV010000146.1:0-8853 GCA_964425155.1 uncultured Ornithinicoccus sp.
GGAAGCTGTACAGCCGCTGCGTGCCCGACCCGGACGGGTTGCGCACCGAGGGCTCGAGCAGGCCGGTGCGGGCCCAGTAGTCGAGCTGGCGGTAGGTGACTCCCGCCGCCGCGCACGCCGTGGTGCCGCGATAGCCCACGTCCTCGGACAGCTCGGGGAGGTCGTCGGTGAACAACAAGCCCTGCGCCGCCTCGGGCAGCTGGCCATGGCCGGCCGGCTGGCTGGCGGTCCCCTGCGTCGCGTGTCCGGTGGAGCTCACGCCATACCTCCGTGTCCGTCGGTGCCGACCGGCGCTGCGCTGCGTCTGAGGAGAACGACACCGTGGTGATTCAACACTGACGTTACGGTCGGGCCCCCGCGTGGTCAATGATCCTCGGCAGGTTCCGTCCGGCGTGTCGAAACCCTCACCTGCAACTTGAGGTTGAGGGTTGAGCACGCTCAGCTCGACTGACCTCCGCCCTGCTCGAAGTCCTCGGGCGAGACGTGGTCGAGGAACTCGCGGAACCGCTCGACCTCGTCGTCCTGCTCCTCCTCGTCCGGCGCGATCGCCACGCCCGCCTCGTCGAGCAGGCTGTCCTCGACCAGGATCCGGGTGCCGGTGCGCAGGGCCAGCGCGATGGCGTCGGACGATCGCGAGCTGATCTCCACCTTGCCGTCGACGATCAGGCTGGCGAAGAAGATGTTGTTGGTGAGCGAGACGATGCGCACCTCGGTCAGCTCGTGTCCGAGCGCGTCCAGCACGTTCTTCATCAGGTCGTGGGTGAGCGGCCGCTGCGGCTCCACCCCCTGCTGCGCGTAGGCGATGGCGGTCGCCTCCGGCGCGCCGACCCAGATGGGCAGGTAGCGCTCGCCGCCGCGCTCGCGCAGCAGCACGATCGGGCTGTTCGTGGGCATCTCCACACGGACACCGAGGACGTCGAGCTCTCTCACCCCTCAACCGTACTCGCTCGCGGGAGTTCCGTCATGGCCGCGGGCCGACGGTCAGGCCCGGCGGCTGGTCCGTGACGACCGCGCGCCGCGCTCGGCCCTCAGCCCCGAGCGCACCAGGCCCGTGTGCAGCGCGAGACACAAGGCGAGCACCTCGGCCGCCGGGTCCTCCTCACCCGGGCCGTCCCCGCCTTCGTCCCCACCGCCGTCCGTGCCGTCCCTGCCGTCCCTGGCAGCCTGCCGACCCGACCGGCCGCGCCACGGGCTGACCACCTGCTGCACCAGGCCGATCTCGCGGTCGGCGGCGGTGCGAAAGGGGCGCAGGTGGCGGGGCTCGACGCCGTAGGCGGACAGCCCACCCGCCGCCCTCGCCACGGCCAGGTCGCCCTCGCCGTAGTGGTCCTCCTCGTCGGGCCGCAGCAGGCCGAACGTGGTCAGGGCCTCGAAGGCTCGCCCGTCCAGCCCGGCGGCGTCCCGCAGCTCCGACGCGGTCAGCCGTAGCCGGTCGGGCGCCTGCAGCTGCTCGGGCGTCGGCAGGCTCGGGTCCGGACGCGCCTCCGGCACCGCCGGTCGGGCATCGTCGGCGGCATCCTGGGGTGGGGTCAGGCCGCGGTCCATCGCGTCGAGGGCCTCACGGATGACCTTGAGCGGCCAGAAGCGGTCGCGCTGCGCGGTGAGGATGTAGCGCAGCCGCTCCACGTCGTCGGGCGCGAAGGACCGGTACCCCGAGCGGGTGCGCTCGGGCGTCACCAGCCCCTCGGACTCGAGGAACCGGATCTTGGAGATGGTGACGTCGGGAAACTCCGGCTTCAGCTGCGCCAACACGGCGCCGATGCTGCGGCCCCGCGGACTCACTGATCGCGTCGGCTGGCGCCGTAGTAGACCAGCCGGAACTTGCCGATCTGCACCTCGTCCCCGGTCGTCAGGGTCGCCTGGTCGATGCGCTCACGGTTGACGTAGCTGCCGTTGAGCGAGCCCACGTCGGCCACCGCGTAGCCGTCGCCCTCCCGGCGGAAGGTCGCGTGCTTGCGGGAGACCGTGACGTCGTCGAGGAAGATGTCGCTGTCCGGGTTGCGCCCGACGGTGATCTCCTGCGCGTCGAGCAGGAACCGCGCCCCCGTGTTGGGGCCGCGCAGCACCACCAGCAGCGCGGTCCCCGGGTTGAGCGCCTCGATGGTCGCCTGGTCCTCCGCGGGAAGCGGCGGCTCGCCCTTGGTGGGTTCGCGCAGCTCGGGCTCGTCGACGCCAGGCAGGTGCACCGTCGTCCGGTCGCTGCTGGACGAGGTCGGGTGCTCGCGATCGTTCTCGGTCATGGTGGCACCTGCTTTCGGGACGGCGGGAGGGGGAGGTTCGGGGACCAGCGCCGAGACCTCAACCCTAGATGAAGGTGGGGTCACCGCGTCAGGGGTATCCACCGGTAATTCGACCGGCAGGGCCCCGCCGGGTCAGCCCAGCTGCCCGCGGTAGGCCTCGACGTCGAGCAGGCCGTCGAGCGCCGCGGCGTCGGCGACCTTCACGTCATACATCCATCCCTCGCCGTAGGGGTCCGTGTTGACCTGCTCCGGCGCCGAGTCGAGGCCCTCGTTGACACCGACCACCTCGCCGTCGAGCGGCGCGTAGAGGTCGCTGACCGACTTGGTCGACTCGACCTCGCCGCACGAGTCGCCCACCGCGAGGGTGTCGCCCACCGAGGGCAGGCTGACGTAGACGACGTCACCCAGGGCGTCCTGGGCGAACGAGGTGATGCCGATCCGCACCACACCGTCGCCCTGGTCGCGCACCCACTCGTGCTCCGCGGTGTAACGCAGATCCTCGGGGTATTCCAGCTCGCTCATGGTGCTCCTTGGGACGACGTGACGAAGGTACGGGTCACCGGGTGGGTGTGGCCGTGGGTACCGGCTGAGCGTAACGATGCGCGGGAGGCCGGTGCAACGCATCGATCCGCAACTGTTTGCGCTGGCTGATGACCGGCCGGCCGCCGAGTTGGCGCACGCTCTCGGCCAGCCCACCGGGGATGGCCATCGCGGCCGCCATCGTGTGCGGGTCGCCGATCGCCTTGATCGTGTATGGGGGGTGCACCCCGACGCCGTCGACCTGCACCGTGCCGTCGCCGGACATCGAGAAGTAGGTGCTGGCCACCACGCGCGCGGGTCCCACCTGGATCGCCTCCGCCCCGCTGTCGCGCAGTTCCTGGATCGCGTTGAGCAGCAGTTCACTGGTGATCCGGCGGTCCGGGTCGTGCAACTCGATGACGATGCCCGGCCCGGTGGCCGGGACGGTCCCGGCCAGGACCTCCAGCGAGTTCAGCCGTTGCTGGGCGGCCCGGCGAGCCTCCCGGTTGCTCGCTCCCCCGCTGCGCAGCTGGTCTCGGGTGCGTCGCAGCTCGGCAGCGTCCTCGTTGAGCCGCTGCGACCGGCTGGTCACGTCGTCCAGCAGGCTCACCAGCTCCGACTGGCTGAGTCCCTCCAGCCCCTGGGACCGGGTCTGCCGCACCTGGGTGACGATGGCGAACCCGAGCACCAGGGCGAGGATCGCGGCCAGCGCGTTGGCCTTGGTCGCGCGCGGCGCCCCCATCCGGACCAGCCGTCGCCAGGCCGACGGCGCGCGGACCTCCTCCGGCTCCGGCCGGTCGCGTTCGGTCATGTCGCTGTCCGAGCTAGGCATGGAAGAGGTGGCGGCGGATGGACGCGACGTTGGAGAAGATCCGGATGCCGAGCACGACGACGACACCCGTGGACAGCTGGGATCCGACCCCCAACTGGTCGCCGAGGAAGACGATCAGCGCCGCCACGACCACGTTGGACAGGAAGGAGATCACGAACACCTTGTCGTTGAAGATGCCGTCCAGGACGGCCCGGACCGCCCCGAAGACCGCGTCGAGCGCCGCGATCACGGCGATCGGCAGGTAGGGCTGCATCCACAGGGGCACCGTCGGGTGGAAGAGCAGCCCGACGACGATCCCGGCGATGAGTCCGAGGACGGGAATCATGGTGAGTCCTTGTCGGTGGGCGTCGCGGTGGTGGCGGTGCCCGTGCCGCCCGTGCTGCCTGTGGCGGTCGGCGCCGGTGTCGCCTCGCGCAGCTGCAACGACGCGGAGGCCGGCACCTGCAGGGACTGGTCGGTCCGGACGCTCGCCTGGATGCCGAACGTCCTGCGCAGCGAGTCCAGGTAGGTGCCGCCTCTGCTCTTCGCGAAGGCTCCCGGCATGCTATCCGGGTCGCCGAGGGCGGTGATGACGTAGGGCCGGGTCAGCGGCCGGAAGTTGACCAGGATCGCCTGGCCGGCGAACCGGATCGCCGACTGGGCGGTCAACCGCTGGCCGTTGATGGAGATCGCCTCCGCTCCGGCGACCCAGAGGCCGTTGACGATGATCTGCAGGTCTCCGGACGTGACCCGACCGGCGTCGCTCTGCGCCGCCGACCGCGGATCGGTGTCTCCGTCCCCGGTGTCCTCCGCCGGGGCATCGTCGACGGTGAGCTCCATCCCGGGTCCCTGCAGCGGCACCGCGCCCACCTGGCGCTCGGTCCGGGTCAGGGACTGGGCGACACCGGGCTGATGGCCGCGCCGCAGGGCCTCCTGCTGTCCCTCCTGCACGTCCGCCCGCAGCGAGGCGATGGTCGCCGCCTGCCGGTCGCCGGCCTCCTGCCGCTGCTGGATCTGCTCGATCAGCCGCTGCTTGGCCGCGGCCGCGGCGGTGGTGGGCACCCGCAGCGACAGGGCGGCCACCACCACGAGGAAGCCGATGACCAGGGCCGTGACGAACACGGCCGGGGTCCGCGTCCCGGAGCTGCGGGGCCGGCCCGCGCGCTCGCGGGCCTCCGCCTCCGCGGCGTAACCCGGGTCGAGCGGGCGTCGGGTGACCTCGTTGATCAGGGACATCGACGCGTCGACCGGCCCACGCGGCGCGCGGACCCGTCGCGGTTGCTCGGTCACCGCGGCCTCCGGCGGTCGCCGGCGTCGCGCACCATCCGGCGCACCTGCACCGCATACATGACACCCGCGACCCAGTAGAGCACCGTTCCCCACCAGGCGAACGCCCAGCCGAAGACGAGCACGACCGTCGCCGCCGTGCTCTCGCCCTGGCCCAGCAGGATCAACGGGAAGGCGCTCAGCAGGTTGAAGGTCGCCGCCTTGCCGACGAAGTGCACCGGGGGCAGCGGCAGGTGGTGGGCTCGCAGCACCGGGCCGAGCGCCGCGATGAACAGCTCGCGGGCGAGCAGCACGCCGACCAGCCACCACGGGATGGCCTCGACCCAGCCGAGCCCGAACAGCGTCGCGAGGATGTAGAGCCGGTCGGCGAGCGGGTCCAGCACCTGGCCGACCCGGGTGACCAGGCCGTAGTGCCGGGCGATCTTGCCGTCCAGGTAGTCGGTCACGCCGGACCCCATCAACACCACCGCGGCCCAGCTGGTGTGCGCGCCGTCGAGGAGCAGCCAGAGGAACAGCGGCACCCCGAGCAGCCGCAGCAGCGACAACGCGTTGGGCACGGTGAGGACGCGGTTGCTCACCTCGGTGGTCACCGGGTTGCTCACGCCGTCCCTCACTCGGCGAGCGTGGTCGGCCCCGCCGGCTCGGTGGGGCACCTGCTCGCCGGCCTCGTCACTCACGCAGCAGAGCCTATGCGCCGGGGCGCACGGCGAACGACCGGACCGGGCGGCGCGTCGACCTGGGCGAGGTCGCGGCGATTTGGCTTGACCCGGGTCCCATCCCCCTGTTTGGCTCACCAGCATGAGCGATGCGCAGGTGGGGTCCCTGCCCGAGTCCCATTCCCCTGGCGACGGCTTGGCCGTGCGCGAGATCACCAAGCGGTATGGCGAGACGCTCGCCGTCGACGCGATGTCCCTGGACCTGGTGCCCGGCGAGGTCTTCGGCTTCGTCGGCAGCAACGGTGCCGGCAAGAGCACGATGATGCGGATCATCCTCGGAGTGCTGGCGTCCGATGCGGGCGAGGTGCTCTGGCAGGGCCGGCCGATCACGCCCGAGGGCCGGCGGCAGATCGGCTACATGCCGGAGGAGCGCGGGCTCTACCCGCGAATGAAGGTGGGGCAGCAGTTGCACTACCTGGCTCGGCTGCACGGGATGTCCCCGGCCGACGCGGAGACCTCGGTGGACCGCTGGCTCGACCGGCTGGCCATCGGCCAGCACCGCGACAACGAGGTGCAGAAGCTCAGTCTGGGCAACCAGCAACGGGTCCAGCTCGCCGCCGCACTGGTCCACGACCCGGTGCTGCTCGTGCTCGACGAGCCCTTCTCGGGACTCGACCCGATCGCTGTCGACGTCATGAGCGAGGTGCTGCGGGAGCGCGCCGCGGCCGGTGTGCCGTGCATGTTCTCCAGCCACCAGCTGGACCTGGTCGAGCGACTGTGTGACCGGGTGGGCATCGTCCGGACCGGCCGCCTCGTCGCGCTCGGGACCGTCGACGAGCTCCGTGCCGGCACGCCGGTGCAGCTCGTCGTCGACGCGCCGGGCGCGGGACGCGACTGGACCTCGGGTCTCGCGGGGGTGCGGCTCCTCGAGCACACCGGCGACGGCAGCGTGCTGGAGCTGGACCCTGACGCCGACGACCAAGCGGTCCTGCGGGCGGCCCTGGCGACCGGCCCGGTCCGCTCGTTCGCGCGGCGCCGGCCCTCCCTCACCGAACTGTTCCGCGACGTCGTGTCCGAGCACGACACCGCCGCCGACGACGAGGAGGCGGCAGCGTGAGCGCTCACCAGGAAGGCGCCCCCGCACCGGGGTCGCTCGGACCGGTCTGGCTGATCGCGCGCCGCGAGATCGGGGTTCGCCTGGAGTCCAAGGCGTGGCGCATCACCACCCTGGTCACCCTCGTGGTCGTCATCGGCTTCGTGCTGGTGATGAAGGTGGTGTCCGGCGGCGGACCCGACGCCACCGTCGGATACGCGGGCGGCCAGCCGGTCGGACAGCAGATCACGGCCAGCGGCACCGCGACCGGGATGGACATCGAGGTCAAGCAGATCAGCCCCACCGCGGGCAAGCAGCAGGTGCGCGACGGCGACCTGGACGCGTTCGTCACGGTGGGCGACGACGGGGCGGTCGAGGTGACGGTCCAGCGCGAGCTCTCCGACCAGCTGGAGACGTCGCTCACGGCGATGTCCCAGCAGGCGGCGGTCCACCAGCAGGTCAGTGACCTGGGTGGCGACCCCGCCGTGTTCGAGCGCAAGGTCGCCGAGGCCCATCCTCGGGTCACCTCGCTCGAACCGCCCCAGACCTTCAAGCCCGAGCAGCTGGCCCTGGGCATCATCGCCGGCATCCTGATCTACCTGTCCCTGCAGATGAACGGGCAGATGGTCGCCCAGGGGGTCGTCGAGGAGAAGTCCAGCCGGGTCGTGGAGCTGTTGCTCGCCACCGTGCGCCCCTGGCAGCTCATGGCGGGGAAGGTCCTCGGCATCGGCCTGCTCGGGCTGCTGCAGATGGCCGTGATCGCGGCGGGTGGAGCGATCACCGCGGTGGCCACCGGTGTGCTGAGCATCTCGGTCTCGGCCACGGTGAGCCTCGTGGTCTGGCTCGTGGTCTGGTTCATCCTCGGGTTCTTCGCGTACGCCCTCGTGTTCGCCGCCGCCGGGGCGCTGGTGTCCCGGCAGGAGGACATCGGCGGCGTGATCATGCCGGCCCTGATGTTCGTCATCGTGGGCTACGTCATCGGGGTGTCGATCCTGCCCAGCGACCCGACCAACGGCGTGGTCAGGATCCTGTCGTGGCTGCCGATGTTCTCCCCCACGATGATGCCGATCCGGGTCGCCATGGGCGGCGTCGCGGCCTGGGAGCTGGGGCTGGCCGTCGCGCTGATCGTCCTCACGATTCCGGGGCTCGTCTGGCTGGCCGCGCGGATCTACAGCAACGCGGTGCTGCGCACCGGTGCACGCGTGAAGTTCAAGGACGCGCTGCGGGCCCTCTGACCGGCCCGGGAGGTGTCGCTCTACGCCTGCGCCGGATCGGCATCGGCAGCCGGTTGCTCCGGCGGCGCCTGCCGACGACCGATGGCCACGGTCGCAGCGGACGCCGCGGCACCGAGCGCGAGGGACACCACGGCCCAACGGGCGCCGTGCCACCGTCGGCCCAGGGCCGCGTCGAGCGACAGGTCGCCCGGCCCGGTCTCGGCGAGGGCCGTGAGCGCCGCGATCAGGGTGGCGTTGAACTCATACCCGCCGCTGGAGTTCCACACCCCGTTCGGCAGATGAACCGTCCGGATGGCGGTGGCCATCACCCCGGTCAGCGCCGACGTGGCGAGCGGGGTGGCCAGGCCCGCAGCGAGCAGCGCGCCGCCGGCGGTCTCCGTCGCGCCCGCGGCAATGGCGTTGACGCGCGGGGGATACAGCCGGAGCGAACGCATCATCCCCTCCGTGCCGTCGAGGCCCGGTCCCCCGAACCAGCCGAAGAGCTTCTGCGTGCCGTGGCCGATGAACAGGCCACCGATGACCGTCCGTGCCGCCAGCCGACCGAGATCCATGAGGTCTCCTCCCGTGAAGGGCTCTCCTGCCGACCCTACGGCCTGCGCCGCCGGCCCGACACCGGTGACGAGTCGTCGGGGGCGGCGGCTCCGGCAGCCGCGCTGACGCTGCGCCCGAGCGCCGGCCGCTCGGCGACCGCCGGCTCGTCGCCGTCCCGGAACGGCTCGGTGTGCACGTACTTGCCGCCGCGCAGCGCCGACGCGAGGGCGGCGATCACGCAGGCGGCGATCGCGAACGCGAACGCGACTCCGAGACCGTCGGAGAACGGCCCGGAGATCAGCGACGGGAAGAACGTGCGACCGGTGAGGTAGTGCGCGTTCGCCGCCGGGAGCTGGTTCAGCACCTCGGGCCCGAGCAACGTCTGCACCGGGTTGTAGCCGAGCAGCGACGAGAAGAGCACCCCGACCGGCGGGAGCTGGGCCACCTGGTCGGCTGCCTGGGCCGGCACTCCCTGGGCGGT
>CAYRLV010000147.1:0-8844 GCA_964425155.1 uncultured Ornithinicoccus sp.
GTGTTCGCGCGGCAGCCGGACGGCAGCTGGCTCGGCGTGCACGAGCACCTCTCCCCCGAGCCGGCCTCGGGTGACGTGGAGTGACGTGAGGTGACTGCGGCTGGACCGAGATGGCCCGGATCTAGTCCTGATTGACTATGGCAGCCAATGGGGGCGCCCGATAGGTTGTCCGGTGTTCCTCGCCGGACGACAACCCTTGGCTGCCGGCGCCGGCGTCATCGCGGAAGTGTGCGACGGTCCCCGTCGCTGAGCCTCCGCCACCGTCGAGCGGGATCTCGGGGCCCGCGCCTCATCCCTTGTCCACCAGGCGTCCATGACCGATGTCTCGGGTGTGGCCAGCGGTGCCACACCCCGGCCCCGCCTGCCCCGGCTGCGTGAGACCGGCTGGACCTGGTCATGGTCAGGAGTCCGTCCATGTCCGCACGTCCCCGCCGCCCCCTCGCCCTCGTCGTTGCCACCGTCACCGCCCTTGCCCTGGTGATCGTCTCACCCGCGCCCGCCAGCTCCGAGGCGTTGTCCGGTGCCGCGTCGAGCACACTGGCCCGTCAAGGACAGACCCGCCCGCAGGACTTGGGCGACGGCGCCCTGGCCGGACTGCAGTACCCGGATCCGGGCACCCAGATCAATCTCATGCCACCGCCGGAGGCCAACAGCCAAGGCAGCGCCTCCATCCGTTTCCCGCTCCACATTCCGGCCGGGCGCGCGGGGATGCAGCCCGATCTGGCGCTCACGTACAACTCCACCGCCGGTGACGGCTGGATGGGCATGGGCTGGAACGTCGACGTCGGCAGCGTGAGTGTCGACACCCGGTGGGGTGTTCCCCGCTACCTCACGGACGAGGAGAGTGAGACCTACGTCCTGGACGGGGACGTCCTGAGCCCCACGGCCGTGCGGTCGAGCTTCATCGACCGCAAGCCGGACCGTGACGACTTCACCCGCCGGGTCGACACCCAGCGAGAGCGCATCACCCGGCACGGGAGCAACCCGAAGAACTACTGGTGGGAAGTCGAAGACAAGGCCGGAAACCACCGCTACTACGGCGGCGAGCCGCTTCCCGACGGCTCGACCCACCGGGTCCCCTCGGCGATCCTCGCAGACGACGACGGCAACGCGTTCCGCTGGGGTCTCACGGCGCAGACCGACGTCAGCAACAACCTCGTGCGCTACCACTACGAGCAGGTCGATGGCACCGGTGTGGGCGCCAACGAGACGTCGATCGGTCGTGAGATGTACCTCACGAGTGTCGAATACACCGGTTCACTGGCGCGAGGAGTGCCGGACGACCCCGCATACCAGGTCGTCTTCACGCGCGACAAGGGGGCTGGCGACCACGTCATCAGCGGACGTGGCGGGTTCCTCGAAGTCACCTCCGACCGGCTGGCAAGCATCTCCGTCTACTACGGGGCCCCTACCCACGACGGCTCCGCGCGCCCCAGCCATGACATCCTCTCCGGTCGCTACACCTTCAGGTACGACACGGGGCCATTCGGCAAGTCCCTCCTGAAGTCCGTGTCTCGGGCGGGGTCCGACGGCGATCCCTACGCCACGCACTCCTTCGACTACTACAACGAAGCCCAGGACGCGCAGGGGAACTACGCGGGTTTCGCGGCGGCACAGGACTGGACCACGGGCGACGACGGCCTCGGCGACATCATGGCGGTGAGCGCACTTGGCGGCTCGGTCTCCAACACCGGCGACGTGCACGCCTACCTCGGGTTCAACCCCGCCGACCCGCTCAAGACCGGATCGTTCGGCGGCTCGCTCACCATCAACGGCGGTGCCACCGAGGGTGTCGCCGAGCTCATGGACATCAACGGGGACATGTTGCCCGACAAGGTCTTCCGCACCGGGCCGGGCAAGACGGTGCAGTACCGCCTCAACACGAGTGGACCCGAGAGCACGGACACGCCGACGTTCGGGGCGCCCCACGACGTGGTCGACCAGCCGGTCGATGCGCTCTCGACCGAGGCGCACGTCGGATTCGGAGGTGGCCCCGAAGCGTACCCGGGGCTGGCCGTGCAGTTCGGGGTTGCCGCGGACTTCGCGATCGGCGAGGACTACTTCACCGACGTCAACAACGACGGGTTGCCGGACTTCGTGCACGCGGGCGACGTCTACTTCAACCACCTCGGCAGTGGCGGCGTTCCGACTTTCGGCACCGACTCCGGCGTCACCTCGGTGCCGATCGACGACGGAAACGTCGACATCGGCACCATCGACCGTCTCCAGCAGCTCGCCGACCAGGCGCGCGCCAGGTCGCCGCTCCAGGACACGGTGCGCCGGTGGGTGGCACCGTTCTCCGGCACGGTGGAGGTCAACGGGCCCGCAACCTACGACCCGCGGGACGACGAGGGCCAGTCCTGGACGCCCCCGCACGGCGACGGGGTGCGGGTCGCCATCCAGCACAATGCCGCGGAGCTCTGGCACGCCGGGATGACCACGCCCCACACGACGGTCACACCCACCGGTGTCGACGAGATCCACGTGCAACGCGGTGATCGCCTCTACTTCCGGGTGCAGTCGGTCAACGACGGGGCCGGCGATCGCGTCCAGTGGCAACCTGTCGTCCACTACACGTCGTTCACGGGCGGAAGCGACTCGCCCCTCGACGTCAACGGGCTCAGCCAGGCCAGGTATGACGCGAAGGCGGACTTCACGCTCGCGGGCCGCCCCCACACCTCCGTCCTGATGCCCCTGGACGGCACGGTGCAACTCGATGCCTCTCTGGTGAAGCCGGACGTCACCACCGACGACATCACGGTGCAGGTCATCAAGAACGGCACGGTGATCTGGCACCAGATCATCCCGGCGAGCCATCACTCCACCACCCCCGTCGATCTCTCGACGCACTTCGACGTGGTCGCTCCGACCAAGGGCGACCCGGACAGCGGCGATCGCGTCGAGGTGCGCCTCGCCGTGGACTCCCCCATCGACGTGTCCGGACTGTCCTGGAGCCCGGGGCTCCATTACACGTCCGCGACCGCTGACGGCCAGGAGCTCGAGGTCACCCGCACCGTCGACATCCGCGACGAGGACGGGACCTACCTGCGGACGGTCACCGAGCCCGCCTACCAGGTGGAGATCCCACCGGACATCGACATCTATCCGCAGAGCACGGCATCGAGGCCGGTCACGCCGTGGACCTCGACGGTCGACGGCAGCGCGACCGCTAGGGCCTCCCTGGCACTGGCGGGCGATCACCCGGCCGGACACGCCGTTCTCACCGTCAAGCAGCGAGGAGCGCTCGTCGCCAAGCAACGGATCGACATCCCGGCGGACGCCACATCCGCCGGTTCCGGTGACCTCAACCTCGACCTGACCGACGGCGAGGACTACTGGTTTGCCCTCAGCCTGCCCGACCCGCAGACTTCTTCGAAGGTGGTGGGCTCGTCGGTCACGCTGTCCTGGCAGGAGGGGGACACCACGCGGAGCCAGACCGTGCCGAGCACCCGGTACTGGACCGGGCAGCAGGGCGTCTTCCCGGTCGCCTACCGGGGCTGGGCCTACGCCGGATACGACGGCGACGGCGATCGCGCAGCCGACCCGCTGGTCGAGTCGGACTTCGAATTCCACCAGAGCGACTTCCCCACCTCCGAACCCACCGGGTGGAACACGGACGGCTCCTACAAGGACCCCGCACAAGGGCAGTCGTTCGCCTTCATCCCCTCCTTCCTCGAGGTGTTGGGCGCCGACGGGAGTGTCACGGATCGGGTCCCGGTCTGGCAGGGCGTCAAGGACAACATCATCGGGGGTGCCGACTTCGCGAGTTCATCTCGCACGGGTGTCGACAGTCCCGACTCGCTCAGCGCGTCCCCCGGGGGAGACGCGCGGGCAACACGGCGGCTCTCGGTGACGGCACCGACCTTCTCCCTCACCGCGGGCCTCGGGCCGCTCTCGGCGTCGTTCGCGGGTGGCACCAGCTTCGGGTTGCTCGACTACCTGGACCTCAACGGGGACTCCTTCCCCGACGTGGTCGCCCCGGGCAAGGCGCAGTACACCGGCCCGCGCGGTGGCTATCTCGATGACGGGGCCGCCGCGGACGTGGTCCGTCAGGACGCCACCTTTGCGGTCGGCGGCGGGTTCAGTGGCTCCCCCATCGGCATCAAGGCCAACGCCCTCGGCAACACGACCGCGGCCATGAAGAACCCGACAGTCAACAACGGCAAAGCGAGTGCCGGGCCCGGGGCCGCCAGCAAGGGCGCCGAGGCGTCTCACGACGAGTACGGCGTGTCCATCGGCGCCGGCGTGAGCATCAACGCACAGTTCAGCAACCCCAACACCCAGGACGTGGGCGGCAACGAGGGTTTCTCCAAGCTGCCCGACGATGCGGTGGCACCGTTCGAACGCGACCTGGCCGACATGAACGGCGACGGTCTCCCCGACCGGGTCAAGTCCGGGGTCGATGGCGTCACGGTCGAGCTCAATCTCGGCTACGGCTTCAGCGACCCGATCGCCTGGGCCAAGGGCGGCTTCGAGACGGGCGCGACCTACTCCGGGTCGCTCAGCCCCAACGCGGGCTTCGAGATCAACAACAAGGCCTTCTCGGGTGGTATCTCCGACACCGAGGGCGTCGACCTGTCGACCTACTCCTGGGCCGACGTCAACGGCGACGGCATCGCCGACCGCCTGCACCAGGTCGATAGCAAGGTCATGGTGGCCTTCGGCAACGGGTCCAGCCTCGACGCGGAGGTGCAGTACGGCACCATGGCCGAGGGCACCTTTGAGCTGTCCGGCGGCCTCCCCGGGTTCGGCGACATCCCGCTGGGTCAGCAGGCCGCGGTCGGGCGCAGCCACGGCATCGGTGGCGGCGCGGACTTCACCTTCGGCATCGGGCCGCTCTGCCTCGTGGCGTGCTACATCATCGTCAACCCGGGCGCGCACTACGACCACAGCGTCAGCACCACCCAAGTGGCTCTGAAGGACGTCAACGGGGACGGCTACCCGGACTCGGTGAAGAGCACCGCGGACTCCGGTATGTCCGTGCGTCTCAACGAGCACGGGCGCACCAACCTGCTCAAGGACGTGCGCAACCCCCTGGGCGGCTCGTTCCGGATCAACTACCAGCGCGGCGGTAACACCGTGGCCCAGCCCTACTCCCAATGGCTGCTGTCCAGTGTCGAGACCATGGACGGGCGACCCGGCGACGGCCCCGGCACGCTGTTGACCACGTTCGAGTACCAGGGCAACGCGTTCAACCCGCTGGAGCGCGAGATGCTCGGCTTCAGCACCGTCACCGAGCGGCACCGGGCGTTCTCCGGCGACGGCACTCCGGGGGACGACCCGGTCCTGCGATCCATGGTCCACCACTACCTCAACGCCAACGTCTTCGAGTCCGGCCTCGAGACGAGCACCACCTTGCTGCGGGCCGACGGCACCCGGGCCAAGCGGACGAGCAACACGTGGGAGCTGATCGACCTCGCCACCGGCGCACCAGCGGATCTTGCCCCAACCCCGGCAGATCCGGCGGGAACCCGGCTGCTGCGGATGGCCGTCACGCCCCAACTCGCGAGCACCACGCAGTCGTGGTACGACCGGGACGACAGCCTCGGCGAACAGACCACCACCGCGTTCGGCTACGACGCGCGCGGCAACGTGGTGCGCCAGGTGGACGGCGGCGAGTCCGAGACCTCGGCGGACGACGTGGTGGCGCTCACCACCTACTCCGAGTGCCTGCCCGGCAGCTGGCTGTCCATCCCCGCGACGTTCTCGGTGCACGAGCAGCGGGCGGACGGTGCACTGCTGCGCCAGCGGGACGGGTCTGCCGGCCTGTGTGCCAACGGCGCGCCCACGAAGATCGTGGAGGCCGTGGCGCCGGGCGAGACCGTCACGAGCACCATGACGTTCGACGCCTGGGGCAACTACAACCAGGTGGTCCATCCCGGGCCGACCGGCGAAGCGGACGGCTACACAGTCGACTACGTCTTCGACGCCGACCGGCACACCGACATCGCCAAGACGACCGACAGCCACGGCCTGACAGCGACGGCGACGTACGACGGGCCCACCGGGTCGATCACGTCCCGCACCGACGCGAACGGCCAGGTCACCTCCTACACCTACGACCCGCAGGCGCGGCTGGTGGGCATCACCGGCCCCTACCAGCAGGGCACGGGGGACCAGACCGTCTCGTTCGCGTACCACCCGAGCGACGCCCCCGGGCTGGCCGGATACAGCTACGCCGTCGCCTCGCACTTCGACGCCCTTCACCCGAACGACCCGATCCGGACGGTCTCGTTCGCCGATGGTCTCGGCCGCCAGACCGAGACCAAGCAGGACGCCACGGTCTTCACCGGCCGGGACGATCCCGGCGGCAGTGACGTGATGGCCGTCGGCGGCGCGATCGAATTCGATGCGCTCGGCCGACAGGTCAAGGAGTGGTATCCCACGACTGAACCGCTCGGCACCCTCGGCAACTACAACGCCACCGCTTCGACGACCCCTCCCGCGCAGACGACGTATGACGTGTCGGACCGGGTCAGCAAGGTCGTCCGGCCGAGCGGCGCAACCACCTCGTACGCCTACGGGTTCGGCGGCTCCGGCGACCTGGGTGCCCAGGTCTTCACCACGACGACGACCGACAACGCCGGCAACCACCAGCGTCGCTACCGCGACGTGCGCGACGACGTGCTGCTCGTCGACGTGCTTCCAGAGGGTGCGGACCCGCTGCGCACGCGCTACACCTACGACGGGCTGAGCCAGCTGCTCAGCGTCACCGATCCCGGCGGGAACACCACGACGCACGGCTACGATCTGCTCGGGCACGTGACGTCCACGGACACCCCGGACGGCGGGCTGGTGCGGAGCACCTACGACGGCGCGGGCAACCTGGTCCGGAAGGTGGACCCGAACCTGCGCGCCGCGGGGCAGGCGATCGGCTACACCTACGATCAGGACCGCCTCACCGGGATCGACTACCCCGACGGGACGCCGGATGCGCACTACACCTACGGAGCCGCCGGTGCCCCAGGCAACGCAGCCGGTCGCCTGGCAGTGGTCGACGACGGGGCTCGGCACCAGGAGCTGACCTACGATCCCCTCGGTGCCGTGGCCACTGAGCGTTCGACGATGGAGGTGCACAACCTCGTCGACGAGACCGCCGAGAAGCACACCTACACCACGAAACGAAGTTACGACGCGTTCGGCCGACTGCTGACCCTGACCTACCCCGACGGGGAGGTGCTCACCCACGGTTACGACTCCGGCGGGCTGCTGGACTCGCTGGTCGGCACGAAGGGCACGAACACCTACCACTACCTCGACCGGCTGGAGTACGACCAGTTCTTCGACCGACGATTCGCGCAGTACGGCAACGGGGTGTGGACGGAGTACACCTACGGCGCCAAGAACCGGCTGGTCTACCGGATCCAGACGATGACGCCGGACCGTGAGGTGCAGGATCTCAACTACGACTACGACGCGGTCGGCAACGTGACCCAGGTGAAGAACGCCCTCCCCGCGCCACAACCGGACCTCGACGGCGGCCCGAGCGCGCAGAGTTTCGAGTACGACCCGTACTACCGGCTCGTGTCGGCCTCGGGTCACTACTCCTTCCAGGGCAAGAAGCAGCGTCGCTACTCCTCCACCCTCACACTGGACAAGATTGGCAACCTGACCTCGAAGACCCAGAAGGACGAGATCTCCAACAACGGGCACAAGTGGCTCGTGCAGGCCCCGACGAGCTACACGCTCGACCCGGTCTACCGGGCCGGCGGTCCGCACCAGCTGAGCCACAGCGGGACTCGCACCTACAGTCACGACCCGAGCGGCAACGTCACCGGGTGGACCGACGACGAGACCGGACAGCGTCGCACGGTGACGTGGGACGCGTCCGGGCACGCGAGCTCGGTGGCGGACAACGGCAGCACGACCCGCTACACGTACGACGACACCGGACGTCTCGCGATCGAGCGTGGTCCCGGCGGCGAAAAGGCCTTCGTCAACCAGTGGTACACGGTTCGCAACGGCGAGATCGCCTGGAAGGACATCTTCGCGGGCAACGACCGGATCGCCACGCAGAAGGCCATGCCGGACGACGCGCAGGAGCTGCAGCGCTACTTCCTGCACAAGGACCTGCAGGGCAGCACCAACGTCATCACTGACCCGAACGGGCTGGTGTTCGAGCACATGGAGTACTTCCCCGGCGGCGAGACGTGGGTCTTCGAGCACAGTGACATCCACCGCACGCCCTACCTGTATGCCGGAGGCTACTTCGACGAGGTACGTGGGCTGATCGATCTGGGCCAGCGGTGGTACGACCCGCGCGAGGAGTTCCTCTACAGCCCGGACCCGGCGCTGACCGACGATCCGTCGGACGTGGTGGACGATCCGGCGCTGCTCCCGGCCTACACCTACGCCGAGTCCAACCCGGTGCGATGGATCGATCCCAACGGTCGGGCGCCACTGTCGGTGCGTGACCGGCTCCGCGCCGACTTCGCCAAGTTCGAGGCGGCCCGCAAGATCAACGCGGCCCTGACCAGCGGAGGCTCGGACCAGCGCGCCACCGACCGCAGCCGGTTGTCCCCGCTGTGGCGTTTCGCCGACTCGGAGCGCCGGAAGTGGACGGCTGCCACCAAGAACCTCGACTCGGCGCCCCTGGTCAAACTGGAGTTCACCCAGACCGAGTCGGGCTGGGGGCTGTCCCAGGTCGCAGTCTCCCCGGTGCTGGTCGCGCGCTGGACCAAGCGATGGAAGTTCGGCGCGGCGGCGGAGGAGGCACCAGCCGCCCCGGCCTCCCCGGCGCACGGAGCCGACGTCGGCGCCGCGGTCGAGAGCGAACCCTCGCCGTCGGCGGAATCCGCGCCGCGCCCCGCCCGCACGCGGCCGCGGGCGGCCAGCGCGCCCGCC
>CAYRLV010000148.1:0-8800 GCA_964425155.1 uncultured Ornithinicoccus sp.
TCGACATCGACACCCAGTGGTTCCGCGGCAACTACCCGCCGCAGGGCTCGGTCGAAGGTGCCAGCCTGCCTGCCGCCGCCTCGCCGGAGGACCTGGCATCGGCCGACTGGGTCCCGCTGGTGGAGCGGTCGGACCTCGCGGGCGACACCGACAACTACTTCGCGGTCTCGCATCCCGGCCGCTTCACGCACGTGCGGTTGTCCATCTATCCGGACGGCGGTGTGGCCCGGTTCCGGGTCCACGGAGAGCCGGTGCCCGACCCCCGACTGATGACCGGCACCATCGACCTGGCCGCGCTGGAGCACGGTGGTGACGTCGTCGACTGCTCGAACATGTTCTACTCCTCGCCGCTCCAGCTGCTGCAGCCCGGCCGGGCGCGGATCATGGGCGACGGCTGGGAGAACGCCCGGCGTCGAGACGACGGCAACGACCACGTGACGGTCAAGCTCGGCGCCCGAGGTGTCGTGCGTCGGGTGGAGGTGGACACGTCATACTTCGTCGGCAACGCGCCCGGGTGGGCACGGCTGTCCGGGGTGGATGCGAACGACGGTGACGTCGACGACCCCAGCAGCTGGACCGAGCTGGTGCCGCGGACCCGCCTGCAGCCGGACACTCGACACTTCTTCCGGGTGCCGCGGGGCTCGGCGCTCACCCACGTGCGACTGGACGTCTACCCCGACGGGGGCCTCGCCCGGTTGCGGATCAACGGCGAGGTCGACCCCACCAGCCTGGCCGCGGCGACGGTCGCCTGGATGGACCTGCTGCCTGAGACGGAGGCGCGGCAGATCCTGGTGGACGAGGCGGGTATGACGAGGGAGGACGCGGAGCGGACCGTCGCCTCTCGACCGCTCGCCGCCGGGGAGGGTCTGCCGGACGACGTGGTGCGCCGGCTGCTCGGCGAATGACCGTGCGGTGGCACGGTCCTCGAGAAGGGGGGTGCCAGACTGACGGGGTGAGCGTCAACCCGCAACTGTCTCCCCGCGAGGACGTCGTGCTCGTCGACCGGGAGGGCACCGTGGTCGGTGCCGCCCCGCGGTCGGAGGTGCGGCGCGACAACCTACTGCACGCCGCGACCGCGGTTCTCGTGCGCAACGCGTCAGGGCAGATCTACGTGCACCGGCGGTCGCCCGACAAGGACTGGGCGCCCGGGCACCACGACGCGTGCGCGGGCGGGATGCTTCGGGTTGGTGAGGAACCGGAGCCGTCCGCACGGCGTGAGCTGGCCGAGGAGCTCGGCATCGACGGCGAGGTGGACCTCCTCCCGCTGGGTCACAACCTCTACGAGGACGAGTTCACCCGCTGCCGCGAGAGCGCCTTCGAGGTCAGGTGGGACGGGCCCGTGCGCTTCGCCGACCACGAGGTGGTCTGGGGGAGCTGGATGACGCTGCCGGAGCTGGGGATCCGGCTGCGTGAGCCCCGTTGGCCCTTTGTGCCCGACACCCGCCAACTGCTCGTCGACCTCGCCGCGCGGAACCTGCGGGACTACGCGTCCCTCGCGCTCGACTGACACCTGGGAATCCCTCCGGCACCTCATGTGACGTCGGCCGGGGTGTCGTGTTCGGCACGCGGCGGACGAACCGGTGGGCGGCGATGACGATTCCGGCGCCCACGAGAACGTCCAGCAGCCAGTGGTTGCCGGTGGCCACGACCACGACCGCCGTCACGAGGGGATAGAGCCACGCGAGGAGACGTTGCCACCGGCGGTGCAGCAGCAGGCCGACCGACAGCGCGCACCATACGGCCCAACCCACGTGCAGGGACGGCATCGCGGCCAGTTCGTTGGTCGCCGTTCCCAAGCCCCTCGGCGCCGAGGCGTCGGCTCCCCACCAGCCCCAGGCCGACGTGTCCGCTAGCACGTCGTGGAAGCCCGACAGCAGTCGCGGCGGCGCTGTGGGCAACAGCAGGTACATCGCCAGCGCGATGCCGGTGGCGAGGGCGAGAGCGTTGCGCGCCGAGGCGTAGTGTGCACGGCCGCTGCGCCACAGCACGACGAGCACGATCGGCGTGACGAGGTAGTGCGCGGTGGCGTACCAGTAGGAGGCGATGACCTCGAGCGGGAGGTGACCGACCAACAGGTCATTGACGGGGTGCTCGATGTCGAGCATCAGCGCGTGCTCGAGCGACTCGATACCCCGCGCCGTGCTGGAGGCACGGAGGAGGTCGTCGTCGGCGAACAACCGCGACAGGGTGTAGGCCACGTAGAGCACCGAGAGCAGCAGCAGTTCGCGCACCACCGGCGCCCGGCGGAGTTCGCGCAGCACCGGCGCCCGGCCGAGGATGCGCCACCGGTGCCCGACCCGGTCCCCGGATGGTGCAGGACGGTCGACCCGGCGGATCAGGTCATCACGACGAGTGGTCACGGAGCCTCCCGATACTCAGCAACTGTGGCTGGCGCACACCTCAGTCACCGTGGGAGAGGCTCATCCGGACGAGACTCCCTTTCGTCGTGTCCAACCGCTTCGACAGTAACTTCCGCGGTCGGGTCCCCTCAGGCGAATATTTGCCGCCGCGACCCTCGTAGGCGCCGCGCGGCGCCTGCCCACGCACGAACGGCATTCCGGGTGTGACCAACGCGACAGCCCTGCCCCGATCGAGTTATCCCACATCGGGCCACGGTGATGCTGGACCCGGCCGCTCCAGGCGAGCTGCACCTTGACGTGGTCCTCATCCGGGACGAGTCCGGTGACTTCCGCGCTGGTCGAGCAGTTCGATGGTGCGGGCATGGAACCCGCCACCTCGTGACGCCGCCAGCTCCTGCGGGGGCTCGGCCGCGGCATACGCCCTCTCGTGCGCTACGACGGTGGCACACTGGTGGGGAAAAAGGAGTGCGCCATGTCCAAGGATGGCTTCGGTTCCGATCTCTGGAAGAACGTCAGCGCGATCAAACTGGGCAAGCACGGCGGGATAGAGGCACCCGTCCGTGCCAACTCCCGCCAGGGCCTCGTCGTCGGGCTCGATGCTGTGGCCAAGAGCGACGCCCGCGATCGCGCAGGCGCGAAGCCGGAGGCGGAGTCGCGTCGCCGGCGCTGGCGGCGGTTCCTGCACCGTTAGCGCCTGGGTCACAGCGGAACTCGAGCACTCGCCTTCACCGTGAGGACCGGGCACGGTGCGTCGAGCAGCACGTGCTGGGCCGTGCTGCCGGCCAACAGCTTGCCCACGGGGCTGCGGCGCCGGATCCCGATGACGATCAGGGCGGCCCGCGTTTCCAGGGCCGCGGTCAGGATCTCCTCGGCGGCAGGCTGACCGGTCGTCGGCTGGCGGATCTCGTGCTCCAGGCCGGCTCGGGTCAGTTCGTCGTCGAGGGCGTCCAAGTCCTCGGCACTGGCGAAGTTGGGGTGCGAGTAGTCGCCATTGCGGCCGGTGTTGACGACGAGCAGCCGGGCGCCGAGCTGTCTGCCCAGCCCGATGGCGTGGTCGACTGCTGCGGACCCTTCCGCGGTGGGCAGGTAGCCCACCACGATCGTGCGCTCCGGCCCGTTCTCGGTCATCGCAGGCTCTGCTCGTCCTCGGGGACGGTCATCGCCCCGGTCATGATGGCGACGGCGTCCTGCATCGAATGCGTCTGTGGGCTGATCACCCCCGCGCAGCCGCCAAGACGCTGGACGTGGATCCGGTCGGCTGTCTCGAACACGTTCGGCATGTTGTGACTGATCAGGATGACGCCGAGCCCGCGGTCTCGCAGGTCACGCACCAGCCTGAGCACCTGCGCGGTCTCGCGGACGCCGAGCGCGGCGGTCGGCTCGTCGAGGATCGCGATCTTGCTGCCGAAGGCGCCGGTGCGCGCCACCGCGACCACCTGGCGCTGCCCGCCTGACAGGGTCTCCACGGATTGGTTGATGTTCTGGAGCGTGCTGATACCCAGCTCCTTGATGTGCCGGCTGGCGTGCTCCCGCATGGCCTTGGTGTCGAGCATGCGCAGGACCGACCCAGCGAAACCCTTGCGGCGGATCTCGCGGGCGAGGTAGAGGTTGCTCGCGATGTCCAGCGCCGGGGCGACCGCGAGCGTCTGGTAGACCGTCTCGACCCCTGCCTCGCGCGCCTCCTGGGTCGATCTGAGCTTGACCGGCCGCCCGTCGATGCAGATCTCGCCCTGGTCCGGGACCATGGCGCCGGACAGGCACTTGATGAGTGTCGACTTGCCGGCTCCGTTGTCCCCGATGACGGCGAGGACCTCGCCGGGGTAGAGACGCAAGTCGACGCCACGGAGGCCGACGACGCGGCCGAACAGCTTGACGAGGCCCTTGGCCTCGAGGACCGGCTCCTCGTCGCTGCCGCCACCGGCCGTCCGACGGGTCCTCGCGTGATCGTCCGCCCGGGTGTCGGATTCACTCATGCCTTGACCCTCCTGATCCACTGGTCGACGGACACGGCGAGGATGACCAGGATGCCGGTGGCCAGGACCTGATAGTTCGGGTCCACGCCCGCCAGTGCCAGCCCGCTGTTGAAGACCTGCACGATCAGGGCCCCGATGAGTGTGCCCACCACGAGGCCCCGCCCACCGAAGAGGCTGGTGCCGCCGATGACGACGGCCGTGATGCTGAGCAGGTTGTAGTTGAGGCCGGCGTTGGGGTCGGCGCCGCCGACGCGCCCGCACACGATCCACGCGGCGACGGCCACGGCGAGCCCCGCCACGAGATACGCGCTGAGCAGCACGCGCCGCGTCTGGATGCCGGCGAGCTCGGCCGCATCTCGGTCGTCTCCGGTCGCGTAGAGGTGTCGGCCCCAGGCGGTGTTGCGCAGCGCGAAGGCGATGACTGCATACAGGACCAGCATCAGGATCACGCCCCACGTGATGCTGACACTCCCCACGGAGAGGGTTTGCCCCGTCCACAGCAGGAACGCGTCCGGGTCGAGGGCGATCGTCTGGCCCTGCGCGTAGAGCAGCGAGATCGCCGTGAAGATCGAGAACGTGCCCAGGGTGACGATAAAGGGAGGCAAGTGGATTCGCGTCACCAGGAAGCCGTTGAACGCGCCGGTGGCCACCGCCACGGCCACGCCGATGAGCAGGGCGATGACGCCGGGCACGCCGTGGTCGTGGTTCAGCTTGACCATGACGAGCGACGCCAGCACCATCGCCATGCCGATGGACAGGTCGATACCTGCCGTCAGGATGATCACGGTCTGACCGACCGCCAGTGCCCCGACCACCGCCATCTGCTGCACCAGCAGCGAAAGGGCCTGGGGCCGAAGGAATCCCTGCGAGATGATCCCGAAGACGACGATCGCCAGGATCAGGACGATCAACGGGCTCAGTGCGGGGTTGCGGTGCAGGAGATGCTGGATCCGCTCGGCCGGGCTGTGCTTGCGACTGAGCAGATCCTCGGCGGACGCCGGTGTGTCACTTGCGGTTTGGGTCACGACCTTCTCCTCTCGGAGTCGTGCGGGGCAGCATCAGTCGCCTGCCTGTCCCCAGCACGCCTTGAGCCCCTGAGCGGGGGTCTGGCTCTTGATCCCCGGGACCGGATGACCCGTCACGAGGTTGGTGCCGGTGTCCAGGAAGTTCTTGCCGGAGCTGGCCTTGGGGGGTGCTCCGCCCCGGGCCAGCTTGGCGATCGAGCTCACGCCGAGGCCGGCCATCTTGCCGGGGTACTGGGTCGAGTCGGCGGCGAACATGCCGCTCTTGACGTTGCCCATGCCCTCGCAGGACCCGTCGATCGTGACGATGAACGCCTGCTTCGTCTTCTTCGCGGCACGCAGGGCCGCGTAGGCTCCGCGCCCTGCCGGTTCGTTGATCGTGTAGACGACGTTGATGTCGGGGTTCTTGGAGAGGCACTGCTCCATCGCGGTGCGGCCCCCGTCCACGGCGCCCTGTGTGGCCTGGTGGCAGGCGATCACGTAGTCGCCGCCCTGGCCGGCCGTGTAGTGCCCCTGCTTGGCCTCCTTGGCGTTGAGGCCCTCGCTGCGGGGGTCGATGCCCATGCCCTTGAGGAACCCGTGGTCGCGCTCGATGTCGACTGAGACGACTTGGTCGTCGTAGAGGTCGAGCATCGCGATGACGGCCTTGCCTCCCTTGAGCCGGGCCCCGGTGTACCGACCGATGAGCTTGCCGGCCGCCTCGTTGTCGGTGGCGAAGGTGATGTCCGCCGTGTTCACGGGATTGAGCGGGGTGTCCAGGGCGATGACGAACAGCCCGTTGTCCTTGGCCTGACGCAGGGCCGCATTGACCGCGTCGCCGTTGCTCGTGATCAGGATTCCCTTGTCTCCCCGAGCGATCGCGGTGTCGATGGCGTTGATCTGCGTCTGCGTGTCGCCGTCGGCCGTCCCGGCTGCCACGGAGAGGTGCACATCGTCCTTCCGGGCCTGCTGCTCGGCCGACTGCTTCATCGAGACGAAGTAGGGGTTGGTCTGCGTCTTGAGGATGAGGGACACGCCGACCTGATCCGGGTCGGAGGCCGCGCAGGCGGCCAGAGAGCACGTCATGATGGCGGCGAGCCCCACAACGGCGACTCGCCGCCGCGGCGGCGGCGACCCACGTCCCCTGAGCATGTGCACTCCGCTCCGCTTGAGGAGTGAAACCTCCTGAGTTGTAGTCCTCCCTGGTCGTGACGTCAAGGACTGTCCACGCGTTGGTGCGTGCGTGTCCCAGGCCGCGATCCCGACGAGGCCGGACGCGTCCTCGCGTCGCTCGATACGAGGCTCGCGGAAGCGCGGAACGGTGGCGATAGGGCCGGTCAGGCGTCCGGGAACTCGCCGCGGTAGCCCAGGCGTGAGCGTCGGCGTGGCTGTGCGCCGTGGTCCCGCCACTCGCCGACCTCGTCCTGGTGGGTGGGGCGCAGCTGCCGGAGTGCGAAACCGAGGACCAGGCAGGCCAGCCCGCCCACGAGGATCATCCCGAACACCACGGCGAGTGAACCTCCGCCCGACTGCAGCGTCTCGGCTGCCACCTGCGCCCACACCGAGTCCCACTGCGGCAGCAGCCAAGCAGACACGACGATCCACGCCAGCAGAGCGAGGCCTCCGATGACGAGGCCTGCGCGGCCGACCTGGCGCAGCAGCCGGTCACGCCGCGGCCCGAGGACCAGGGCGCAGGCGGCGAGCAGGATCGCCGCCACGGCAGCGGCTCTCTGGGCGACCAGCGCCGCTGCGCGTGCGCCGTCCAGCTTTGCGCTCACCGACTCCGGCGCGAAGGTCGCAAACGGCCCCAGGACCGAGCGGTCCTGCCGTGATCCCGGCACCTCTGCGCCGGTGCGGTCTCGCACGAGCTGGTCCACGCCGCCGGCTGCCTGCAGCCGGCCACGCGCTCGCTCCGAGGCCTGGGGGCTCACCTGATCGAGCCCGTCGAGGAGAGCGCCGGCAGCGGCATCCCGCTCGCTCGGTGTGTCGGCCCCTGCCAGCCGCTCGAGCGCCCCCGAGATCCGGGGGTCGGCGGCTACCTGGCGCGATGCGGACTCGACGGCGGCACGGTCGCTCTCCGGTGCTGCGTCGACCACGCGGTCGGTGAGTTGACGGGTGAGCGCCTCTCGTCCGGCGGACGACTGCAGGAGACTCCCAGCGGCGTGGGTGACCCGATCGGGGTTCAGCACGGTCGTGGTGCTCACCCAGGAGGTCAGGGCCACGACACCCGCCAACACGGCCAGCGACATCAGCAACGCCGACAGTCGCGAACGAAACATCAGCGGCGTCTCCCTCGGTTTGTCGGCCCGTCGTGCGCGTCGTTCCATGTCCAGCATGCAACAGGCACGTGGCGGGAGCGAAACCGATGACCCCCGCTCCCGGAAGTGCAGGGTGGGCCCAGTCGAGCGGTGGGGCAGGTCGGGCTTGAACCGACGACCGGCGGATTATGAGTCCGCTGCTCTAACCGACTGAGCTACTGCCCCGGGGTGAGGCGTCGGCAGGGGACCTGCCAGCCATCGCACACACGATAGAGCACCGCGGGGCGGTTCGATCAGCGGCGGGGGAGGTTGCGGATGTTGCTGCGCGCCATGCTCACCACTTCACCGGCACCCTTGTTCAGCACCACCTTCGACATCGCGGTGGCGAAGCCGAATACCTGGCTGCTGCTGATCTTGGGCGGGATCGACAGGGCCTGGGGATCGGTGATGATCTCGACGAGCGAGGGGCCGTCGTGGTCGAGCGCCTTCCGCAGCGCGGACTCGATGTCCTTCGGCTTGACCACGCGCGTCGCATGGAAGCCCATCGCCTCGGCGACCTTGGCGTAGTTGGTGTCCGGCACGTCCACACCGAAGTCCGGCAGCCCGTCGACGAGCATCTCGAGCTTGACCATGCCGAGCGTCGAGTTGTTGAAGACGACCACGTTGACCGGCAGCTGTTGTGCCGCGACGGTGGCGAGTTCGCCGAGCAGCATGGACAGTCCGCCGTCACCGGAGACCGAGATGACCTGCCGGTCCGGGTAGGCGAGCTGTGCCCCGATGGCCTGCGGCAGCGCGTTGGCCATCGAGCCGTGCAGGAACGAACCGATCAGTCGCCGCGTGCCGAGTGGGTTGATGTAGCGCGCCGTCCACACGTTGCACATCCCCGTGTCCGCGGTGAAGATTGCGTCGTCGGCGGCGACCTGGTCGAGGAGAGACGCCGCATACTCGGGGTGGATCGGGGTGATCCGTTCGGCCTTGCGGGTGTAGGCGCCGACCGCGTTGTTCATCAGCCGGTCGTGCCGCTTCAGCACCCGCCGCAGGAAGCGGGGGCTCTTCTTGCGCTTGAGCAACGGCGTCAACGCCTCGAGGGTGGGCAGCACGTCACCGTGCACCGCCACGTCGACATCGGTGCGTCGACCGAGGTGCTCGGGAGCCCGATCCACTTGAGCGGTGCGGGTGTCCGGGAGGAACTGGTCATAGGGGAAGTC
>CAYRLV010000149.1:0-6123 GCA_964425155.1 uncultured Ornithinicoccus sp.
AGCACGGCGGTCGCGATCGCGATGCCCTTGGTGATCGCCTTGGTGGTGTTGCCGACCGCGTCCAGCTCGGTGAGGATCTGGGCGCCCTCGTCGTGCACGTCACCGGACATCTCGGCGATGCCCTGCGCGTTGTCGGAGACCGGGCCGAAGGTGTCCATGGCCACGATCACGCCGACCGTGGTCAGCAGGCCACAGCCGGCCAGCGCCACGAGGAACAGCGCCAGGATGGTGACACCCATGCCGAGCAGGAACGCGAGGTAGACGGCCGCGCCGATGATGACGGCGGTGTAGACGGCGGACTCCAGGCCGACGCCGATACCCGAGAGGACGACGGTGGCCGCACCAGTGAGGGAGGTGCGAGCGACGTCCATGGTCGGCCGCTTGTCCGTGCCGGTGAAGTGACCGGTCAGCCAGAGGATGATGCCGGCGAGCACGATGCCGAGGATCACCGCGCCGCTCGCGATCAGCCGCGGGTCGCCGCCGAGCTCCGCGACGGAGGTGTTGGACAGGCCCTCGAAGTCGGCGAACGAGCTGGGCAGGTAGATGAACGCGGCCAGCGCACACAGTCCCGCGGAGATCAGGGCGGACACGTAGAAGCCCCGGTTGATCGCGACCAGGCCGTTCTCGCCGGCCCGCGGCTTGGTGACGTAGACGCCGAGCATCGCGGTGATCGCGCCGATGGCCGGCACGATGAGCGGGAAGACGAGCCCGGACTCGCCGATCGCCGCCTTGCCGAGGATGAGCGCGGCGACCAGGGTCACTGCATACGACTCGAACAGGTCGGCCGCCATGCCCGCGCAGTCGCCCACGTTGTCACCGACGTTGTCGGCGATGGTGGCCGCGTTGCGCGGGTCGTCCTCCGGGATGCCGGCCTCGACCTTGCCGACCAGGTCGGCGCCCACGTCGGCGGCCTTGGTGAAGATGCCGCCGCCGACCCGCATGAACATGGCGAGCAGCGCGGCGCCGAAGCCGAAGCCCTCGAGCACCTTGGGGGCGTCGCCCTTGTAGAGGAGCACGACGATGCCGGCGCCGAGCAGACCCAGGCCCACGGTCGCCATACCGACCACGCCACCGGTGCGGAAGGCGATGCGCATCCCTTCATCACGCCCGGACGTGCGGGCGGCCGAGGCCACGCGGACGTTCGCCTTGACGGCGAGGCTCATGCCGAGGTAGCCGATGGCCGCGGAGAACAGCGCACCGACGACGAAGAAGATCGAGCGGCCGATCCGGACCCCTCCGGTGTCGGCCGGCAGGGCGAGCAGCAAGAAGAACACGACGACCACGAAGATGCCGAGGGTGCGGAACTGGCGCTGCAGGTAGGCCTGCGCGCCTTCCTCGACCGCCGACCCGATCTCCTGCATCCGGGTCGTGCCGGCGTCGGCCCTGAGCACCTCGCCGCGGAACTTCACCCCCATCCCCAGCGCGATCAGGCCGATGACCGCCACCACGGCGACCACGACGATGTCGCCTCCGCCCAGCCACTCCGTGGTGCGGACCAAATCTGGCATCAACCCCGGCATTCGATTTCCTCCTACGGGCAGGGTTCAGACGCGTGAGGCACACGTGACTGCCGACACTCTAAGGGGCAGTTGAATCGGACGACAGGGCGAGGTCCCTTCATCCTGCTGACGAGGACGCCGCAGCGGCGGGTCAGGCGACGCTCGCGACGGCCGCGTCGACCGTGTCGTAGATCTGGAACACCTTGTCGAGGCCGGTGATCGCGAACACCTTGAGGATCCGCTCCGTGCGGCACACCAGCCGGAGGGTGCCGTCGTGCGAGCGCACCATCTTCAGCCGTCCGACCAGGACCCCGAGACCGGTCGAGTCGAGGAAGGCGACCTGCTGGAGGTCGATGACCAAGGTGTGCCGACCCTCGGCGATCTGCTCGTCGAGGCGCTCGCGCAACTGGGGAGCGGTGTAGACGTCGATCTCGCCCTCCACGGCGATGACGGTCACGTCACCGTGGTCGCTGGTGGAGATGGACAAGTCCACGTGTCGGCTCCTCGTTTGGCCTGTCTCGGCATCCGGATGGGCGGGGCGGGCTGCCTGCCGCAGGCCAAGCCTAGGACCCCTCGGCTCCGAGCGCGACATACCGTGGGTGTCGCCATGTCCTCCACCCGCCCCGAGACGTCCGCCGCCACGCCGGACACGACCCTGGCACGACTGTGCCGGGGGGCACGCCGTGACCGGCTGCTGCACGTCCACCGGGTGCCGGGTCGGGACGAGTCCACGGCCCCCTGGCCGGACTGGGTCAACCCGCAGGTGCACGCGGCGCTCGCCGGGGCCGGCATCGGTCGGCTGTGGTCGCACCAGCGGGAGGCGGCCGACCTGGCCCGGGCCGGCGAGCACGTGGTGATCTCGACCGGCACCGCGTCCGGCAAGAGCCTCGGCTACCTGCTGCCCGTGCTCTCGGACGTCGTCGACGGCGCCGAGGCGCCCTCCGGGCGGGGCGCCACCGCTCTCTACCTGTCCCCCACCAAGGCGCTCGCGGCCGACCAGCGGGCGCGACTGGACGCCTGGGCGGTGCCCGGTCTGCGGACGGCCACCTACGACGGGGACACGCCGGTCGACGAGCGGCGCTGGATCCGGGACCACGCCCACTACGTCCTCACCAACCCCGACCTGGTCCACCACTCGCTGTTGCCCGGCCACGAGCACTGGGCGCCGTTCCTGCGCGCCCTGCGCTACGTGGTCGTGGACGAGTGCCACGTCTACCGCGGGTTGTTCGGGTCGCACCTGGCCGCGCTGCTGCGCCGGTTGCGGCGGGTGACTGCTCGGTATGGCGTGTCCCCCACCTTCGTGCTCGCGTCGGCCACGGTCGCCGATCCCGGCGCCCACGCGAGCGCGCTGGCCGGTCTGCCCGTGCGCGCGGTCACGCGGGACGGCTCGCCGCGTGAGCCGTTGACCTTCGGGCTCTGGGAGCCCGGCCTGGCCGAGGGCGGCGGCGAACACGGTGCGCCGCACCGCCGCAGCGCCGTCGCGGAGAGCGCGGACCTGCTGGCCGACCTGGTCGGCGACGGCGTGCAGACGGTGGCCTTCGCCAGGTCGCGGGTCGGGGTCGAGGTGCTGGCGACGGCAGCCAAACGTCGGGCGGCCGAGACGGATCCCGCCCTCGAGGGGGCGATCGCCGCCTACCGCGGCGGCTACCTCCCGGAGGAGCGGCGGGCGCTCGAGCAGCGGCTGCGCTCGGGTGAGCTGCGCGGGCTGGCCGCGACGAACGCCCTCGAGCTCGGGATCGACGTGAGCGGGCTCGACGCGGTCGTGCTCGCCGGCTGGCCCGGCACCCGCGCCTCGTTGTGGCAGCAGGCCGGACGAGCGGGTCGTCGGGGCGCGCCGTCGCTCGCGGTCCTCGTGGCAGCCGACGACCCCCTGGACACCTACCTGGTGCACCACCCGGAGTCGTTGTTCGGCCAGCCGGTCGAGGCGGCCGTGGTCGACCCGGAGAACCCGTACGTGCTGGGCCCGCACCTCGCGGCGGCCGCGGCTGAACTGCCGTTGACCGAGGAGGACACGCGGTGGTTCGGGCCCGGCATGGTGGGGTTGGCCGACGCCCTGGTCGACCGGCAGCTGCTGCGTCGGCGGCGGTCCGGCTGGTACTGGACCCGGCCGGACCGGGCGACCGACCACGTGGAGCTGCGGGGCAGCGGCGAACCCGTGGTCCGGCTCGTCGAAAGCCGCACCGGGCGCGTGCTCGGCACCGTGGACGGTGACCGGGCCCCGTCAGCGGTGCACACCGGCGCGGTCTACCTGCACCAGGGTGAGCCGCACGTGGTCACCCGTCTCGACCTCGACGACGGCAGCGCGCTGGTGGTCAGGGGCGACCCGGGCTGGTCGACCCAGGCCAGGACGGTCAGCAGCTTCGAGATCGGGGCGATCGAGCGTGCACAGTCGTGGGGAGCGGTGCAGGTGGCGCTCGGCCCGGTCCGCGTGACCTCGCGGGTCACGTCGTTCCTGCGGCGACTGCCGTCCGGCGAGGTGCTCGGCGAGCACCCGCTCGACCTGCCCGAGCGGACGCTGCCGACCAAGGCGGTGTGGTGGACGATGCCCGAGGAGCTGTTGGCCGACGCCGGCATCGGCGGGCCGGACATCCCCGGCGCCGCACACGCGGCGGAGCACGCGGCGATCGGCATGCTCCCGCTGGTCGCGACCTCGGACCGCTGGGACGTGGGCGGTGTCTCGACGGCGCTGCACCCGGACACCGGTGTGCCGACGATCTTGGTCTACGACGGCCACCCCGGTGGCGCCGGCTTCGCCGAGCGGGGCTACGAGCAGGCGGTGACCTGGTTGTCCGCGACCAGGGAGGCGATCGCCTCGTGCGAGTGCCGCACGGGGTGCCCGTCCTGCGTGCAGTCGCCCAAGTGCGGCAACGGCAACGAGCCGCTGGACAAGGGCGGGGCGATCCGACTGCTGGACGCCGTGCTCGGGCAGGCCGGCACCGACCGGTCGGCGGCGGGCGGGTCGGCGGCGGATGAGGCAGTGGCCGTCAACCCAGCTCCGCCATCGTCGGCCAGAGCCGGGACCACGGCTCGCGCGGACCCTCGCACACCCTGATCGGTGCTCCGTCCTCCTCGTTGTCCACCCCCGGCGGGCTCTCCAACCGGGTCACCACCCGGCATCGCTCGAACCACCGGTGCGGCTGTGATCGTTCGAACCAACCGACCAGCACCACCGTCCGGCTCGTCGTCGGCGGCTCACCGAACGAGGCGAAACCGTTGTGGCCGGAGAAGACCGGCGGCAGGTCGCGACCCTCTGCCGTGCCGAGCCGCTGGGCGCGGGTGAGCGCGCCGGCCTCGCCGTAGTTGCCGGTGATGACCACCGTGTGCCGGCGAGCGGAGGGCGGCAGGCGGTCGGCGACGTCGACCACGGTGTGGATGTAGCGGTCCCAGCCGACGGTCTCCGCCGAGTCGGGGTTGACCGCCGCTCCGATCCGGAAGAGCGTGCTGCCCACGGGCGCGACGGGAAGGGTCAGCAGCGGGGTCACGACGGCCGACACGGCCAGCAGGGTCACCGCCGTCACGCGACGACTCCGCGCCCCGGCGACCCAATCCAGCAGGGGGATCGCGCCGGCCGCCATCAGGGCCGGCAGGTATCCGGCCGGGTAGTAGGGCTTGCCGCCTCCGATGAGGATCAGGACCACGAACAGCAGGAACCCGACGGCGATCCAGCCGCAGCGGTGGCGCCGCGCCGGTCGACACAGCCACACCACCCCGGTGACCATCACGACGCTGAGGACGGGCCCGACCATCAGCAGCAGGTTCGGGAGCAGCAGGATCCGGTCGGAGGACGACGCGGACCCACCGCCCGCGATGTTGGCGGCGATCTCCCGCATCGGCCAGCCGTGCGCGGCCTGCCAGACCAGGTTCGGCGCGGCCAGCGCCAGCATGATCGCCAGCGCGGCCCAGAGCCGTGGGCCGCGGAACACCCGACGGGGCCCGGCGAGCACCAGCCCACCGAGGGCGGTGGCCACCACCCCGAACACCAGCACCTTGACCTCGCTCGCCACCCCGGCCATCAACCCGAAGGCCAGCCAGCTGCGCCAGCGGCCCTCGCGCACCGCCTTGACGAGCAGCCAGAGCGTCGCCGAGGTCACGGCGACGTCGAAGGTCGTGGTCGAGAACAGGTGGCCCGTGGCAAGGACGAGCCCGGTCAGCGCGGTGGCCACCACGGCGGCCACCTCGTGCCGCCGGCTCCCGCCGAGCTCCCGCGCGATCAGCCCGGCCGTGAGGCAGAATCCGGCGACGGCCAGCGCGGGGAGGATGCGGAAGGCCCACAGGTGTCCGCCGACGAGTTCGTGCCAGCCCGCGGCGAGGTAGGGCACGAGCATCGGGCTGTCCGGCATCGCCCACGCCCGGTGGTGCCCGCTCTCGATGAAGTAGAGCTCGTCCCGGTGGAAGCCGTAGCGCCCCGACACCAGCATGAGGAGCAGGGCGACCACGCCGACGGCGACGTAGGCACCACCCGGCAGTCGCGTGCGCTGGAGCCCACTCTGGCGAGGCACGACCTCAGCCTACGGAGCGGCTGGAGGGTGCGAGGTCCATTGACAGGGGTCGGCGCCTACCGGCCACACCGGGCGTCGTCGACACTTCCGTTCCGTCGAGTCGCCGTCGGTCATGACCGCGTCAT
>CAYRLV010000149.1:6223-8589 GCA_964425155.1 uncultured Ornithinicoccus sp.
CATGGTCTGGGCGGCCCGGCTCGGGCACGCGCGGTCGCCGACCCCAGGCCCGGGATGGCGGGCCGCACCGCGACCACGACCCGAAGGGACGAGCCCTCGGCCTCGCACCGGAGGAGCCGGGCCTCGTTGTCCCGAGCTACCGCGGTCGCCACCATGCAGGCTTGCTCCGCCGGCTCCCCACGCAGCACCCGGCTCGCCCCCGCGAGCGCGGCCAGGTCCGCCGCCGATCGAGCCCGGTGGCTGGCGATGACCGCGCCGGCCAGGACCACGGCCGCGACACCCAGGCTGGCGAGTGCACCGATCAGGCCGACCGCGAGCACGGTGGCCGACCCCCGGTCTCGCCGCTGGGTCACGGCGCCCTCGCCACGCGCTCCACCGGGGTGGATGCCGTGGCCTCCGGCCGGATGGCCCCGGGCAACAGTCCCCCGAGCCACCCCGGCCCGGCCCGCACCCGCACGACGACCCGGTCACCGCCCGCGGAGATCTGCACGCTCGCACCGTCCGGCGCGGCCTCTCGCGTCAACGACTCCACCTGCCCTGGCGGGTCGCCGCGGGCAGCAGCTCGGGCCCCCAGCCGGGCGGCGTCGACGCAGCGCACCTGATCGATGGCCACACCGACGCCGCCCAGCAGGATGCCGAGCAGGAGCACCACCGCGGGGAGGACCACGGCCAGTTCGGCCGTGACCATCCCGCGGTCCGTGCGCCGCGACACCAGCACCACGTCAGGACGCGATGGACAGGGCGCTGGTGATCACTTTCGACAACGCGCCACGAACGGCGTCCGAGCGCACGATGGCGATGAGCACGGCGGCGAAGGCGCACGCGGCGATGGTCCCCACCGCATACTCCGCGGTAGACATTCCGGCGTCGGCCACGCGACGCACCGCCTCCCAGCGACGTCGCGCGGCCGAGCCGGCGCGCCCGGCGGCTCGGGCCGTCATACGGGTCATGGACTTGGTCATGATCGCTCCTTCCACGAGCTGGACTGGCCCTCATCGTGGGAGCAGTCACCGATCGAGGTGAACGGGAGCGGGCGGCCCTGTGCACGGCGTGACGTCGGCGCGTGGGATGTGGACAACGGCCTCCGAGCGACCACACCGAGGAACGCGCGTCAGGCGAGAGCGGCGAGCCCAGACCGCAGCTGGGCCAGGGCTTCGGCGATCCACGGCAGGCCCACCGGGTCCCGGCTGCGCAGTGCCTCCCAGCGTTCCTCGTCGCTCTGGCCGTAGAGCAACGAGGTCGCCACGCGGAACCGGTAGGCGGCCGGGTCGTCACCGAAGTGCGCGCCCGCGAGGACCGCGATGCCGTGCCTGTCGAGGAGCAGGTCGGCCAGTTCCTGACCGGTGCGGATCCCGTGCGGTTCCAAGGACACCCGCAGTTGGGAGAGGTCCGGATAGAGGTAGAAGGCCGCCTGTGGATCCCGGCAGACGGCTCCAGCGTCGGTGAACACGGCATGGACGGCACGGGAGACCGCGGCATGAAGTCGTCGGCTGGCCCCGACATGGGCGACGACCTCGGGCGGCTCGTCGAGGACCCAGCTCGCCACCTCCTGCATCGGCAGGGCCAGACTCGACCAGACCTCACTGGCCACGCCGACGAGGTCGTCCCGCAGACGCTGCCCGAGCGGACCTTCGGGCAGCCGCGCGAACCCGATCCGCCAGCCGCCGAGCGCGAGGTTCTTGCTCAGGCCGCACGTGACCACCGTGCGCTCCGGGAGAACACCTGCCGGGCTCGCCTGAGCGGCGCCGACGTGGTTGAGGTCCCGGTAGATCTCGTCGGACAGGACCACCAGGCCGCGTCGGTCGGCAACGTCGCAGACCTGCTGGACCAGTTCGGCGTCTGCGCTGGTGCCGGTCGGGTTGTCGGGCAGCGTCACGACGAGGATGCGTGGGTCGGCTCCGTCCCTGGCAGCCCGGTCGAGGGCAAGTTCCAGCAGCTCCGGGTCCGGCACTCCACCCGCGGCGGCAGGGACCGGCACACCGATGACCTTCTTGCCGGTCAGTGCGGCCTGTGCCGCGTAGGTGACCCACGAGGGGATGGGCAGCACGACGTCCCCGGGCAGGGAGGCGAGCACCCCATACAACAGGGCCTTGCTGCCCGGTGCCAGAACGATCTGGTCGGCTCCGGTGGGCAGGCCTCGCCGGTCGAAGTAGCCCGCCGCAGCGGTGCGCGCCCGGAGCGAGCCCACGACCGGCCCGTAGGAGTTCTGGGGAGCGGCGTCTCGCAGCACGTCCGTCACGGCGGGCAGGACCGGCAGCCCGGCCTCGCCGAATCCGAGGTGGACGACCCGTTCCCCTCGGGCCCGACGGGCGGCGATCCTCTCGTTGATGGCGAGCGTCGCGGAGTGTTTGATCACTGGGCCTCCT
>CAYRLV010000150.1:0-8565 GCA_964425155.1 uncultured Ornithinicoccus sp.
GTGCCGACCGGCAGGGCCGGGACCCATCATGTCAGGTCGCCCTGTGGCCACGACAGCGTCACCCACCGCACCGTCCGGAGGTGCGTTTTCCGATTCTCCCGACAGACGCGGCACGGCGTGCCTACCATCGCTGCGTAAGGTCGGCCGGGGGCGGCAGTAACCATCTGGAGGATCGGTTTCGATGTCATCCCTGCGCGCTGGCGATGTCGCGCGCCCGGGGCCGGCTCGGGGGGCCCGGCGCATCGCCTTGGTGGAGTTCTCGCCGTCCGGTGGCCTGTTCCAGTTCTCGGTGCAGCTCGGCGAGGCCCTGGCCCGTCGAGGGCACCAGGTGGCCGTGCTGACCGGGGCGGACCCGGAGCTGCGCGCTCGCGAGCCCGGCTGTGTGGTGTGCCCGGTGCTCGCGACGTGGCACCCCACCGCGGGAGCCGACGCTCCGGAGTGGTGGCGACGGATCCGGCGCGGGCTGCGCGCCGCCCGGCACGTCGTCGCCTGGGCGCAAGTGCTGGCTTGGGTCCGGCGCCACCGGCCTGATGTGGTGCTCTGGTCCACCTGGCGGTTCCCGCTCGACGGTTGGGGCGTCCAGGTGCTCCGTCGGCTGTCGCCGTCGACCACGCTGGCCTTGATCGCGCACGAGCCCCAACCGCTGGTCGAGCAGCCCGGTCACGACGGTCAGTACAAGACGGGTGACATGCTGCGTCGGGCCCTCGCGGGCGCCTACCGCGACCTCGACGCGGCCTTCGCACTCGGCCGGGAGACGGCCGGGGTGCTGCGCCGGACCTGGCCGATCAGCGCGCCGGTCACCGTGATCCCGCACGGTGATGAGAACGTCTTCCTCCGCGACCAGCCGGTGCAGTCGGTCGAGTCGACCCGGCCGCAGGTGCTGTTCTTCGGCACCATCACCCGGTACAAGGGCATCGACGACCTCCTCGCCTGCTGGCCCGCCGTGCGCCGCGCGGTGCCCGACGCCGAGTTGCTGGTCGCCGGCAACGTCGGGGCGGACGTCGACAGGGAGGCGCTGTCGCGCACCGTCGGCGAGCTGGAGGGTGCCCGGCTGCACGCCGGTTACGTGCCCCTGGGCGAGGTGGCCGCCGTCATGTCGTATGCCCGGGTGGTCGCCCTCCCCTACCGGCGCGGCTCGCAGAGCGGGGTTGCCCACCTGGCCTTCACCTTCGGGCGGCCGGTCGTCGCGACCGACGTCGGTGACCTCCCCGACGTGGTGCGCGACCACGACACCGGTCGGCTGGTCTCGACGGGAGACCGGGACGCGCTCGCCACCGCGCTGATCGACCTGCTCCAGGACCCGCGCCAGGCGTCCCGCCTCGGAGCCCGTGGCCGGGAGTCGCTGCGGTCGGGCGCCAGCTGGGACGACGTGGCCGCGGCCCTGCTCGCCGGCCTCCCGGGGTTCGCAGCCGGAGAACGCACCGCGCGCGGTGCGGACGACCCGAGGCGGAAGTCGCTCGAAACAGCCGCGGCCACAGGGGGTTCGGCGCTCGAGGTGCCACGATGAAGGTCCTCCATGTGCTGGACTCGTTCGCCTTCGGCGGTGCGGAGAACCTCGTCGTGGAGCTCGCCCGGCACGCACCGCCGGGGATGCGCCTGCAGGTCGCCAGCCTCGGCCCCGCGGGTCGCGGACGAGACGCGATGCACCCCAGGATGCTCGCGGTCGGGCTCGACCCGGTCTACCTGGGCGTCCGCCGGTTGGCCGACCCGCTGGGCTTCGCCGGTCTGGTCCGCCGGTTGCGTGATCTGGCGCCCGACGTCGTGCACGCCCATCTCGGCTACTCGGCGACGCTGGTGCCCCTCGCAGCGCGGATGGCGGGCGTGGGATGCGTGGCCACGTTGCACCACGTACCCCAGGACCTGCCGCCCCTGGAGGGCCTGAAGGAACGCTGGTCGGTGCGGGTCCCCGCCCGGTTCGGCCGGCTGGTCCTGCTGTCCACCGCCTCGTTCGCCGAGTTCGCGCGACGGCACGGACCGGCCACCTCGACCTGGCGCCTGGTGCCCAACGGCGTCGACCTCGACCGGTTCCGGCCGCAGGAGGCACGCCCACGCGACGACCAGCCCGTCTGGGCCTGCGTCGCGGCGCTGCGCGAGCCCAAGGGACACCTCGACCTGCTGCGGGCCTGGCGGCGGTTGGCCGACCGCGGGGTGCAGGCCCGGCTGGTGCTGGTCGGGGACGGGCCGAGCCGCGTCGCCATCGTCGACGAGATCTGGCGTCTCCAACTCGACGACCAGGTCGACCTCCTCGGTGCCCGAGAGGACGTCCCCGAGGTGTTGGCGGGAGTCGACGGGGTGGTCTCGGCCTCGCACACGGAAGCCCTGCCGACCGCGCTGATCGAGGCTTCGGCCGCGGGTCTGCCCGTGGTGGCGACCAACGCGGGCGGCAGCACCGATGTGGTGACGCCCGAGACGGGTTGGCTGACCCCGGTCGGTGACGTCGAGGCGCTCGCCGCGGCTCTCGAACAGGCCATCACCGATCCGGCCGAGAGCGCGCGACGAGGTGCGGCCGGCCGGACTCGGGCCACCGCGCTGTACTCCATGTCCGTCTGGGCGGCCCGGCTCGAGGAGCTCTATCAGGAGGTCGCGCGGACGCCCGTCCGCCCGACGCTCGGGAAGGATGACCGATGTCGCACGACCTTGACGCCTTGACGTCGCAGCACAGGGATCTCGGCCCTGACCTGACGACCCGCGGCGGAAGACGGTCGCGCGACCGCTCGCCCTTGGTGACGGGGGTCGTCGTCGCCGTGGTGGCCGCCGTCGCCGGTCTGTTCCTGGCGATCTCGCACGAGACGACCTGGTCCACCCACCGCGAGGTCGTCGTCGTCCCCCGCGCCGACACGGGCGTGGACCAGGCGGCCTCGCTGTTCGACAGCCTCAGCCGTGGGCAGGTGGTGGCCACCGCGGCTGAGATCTACGGCCAGACGCGTTGGCACGCCGACGCGCCCGGCGTGACCGTCACGGCCGGGGCGGTCCCCCCGAGCGCAGTCATCAAGATCACCGCGACCGGATCGGACGAGGCGCAGGTCCAGGCCACGCTCGAGCACGTCATCACCGCCGCCACCGACGAGGTCAACAGCACGCTGACGCCCTATCGCACGGTGCCCCTCGGCGACCACGCCTCGCCACCGCAGGTGGTCGGTCCCAGCCGTGCCGTCCTGGCCGCGGTCGCGATCCTCGGCGCGGTGCTGGCCGGCGTGCTGGCCGCCGGCGTCGTCACCCGGCTGCGCAGGCCCCGACAAGCCTGACCAGTGACGACGGTCGAGTTCCCCGCCGGCACCGAGCGGTTGGCTGACACCGCTCGGCGGCTGTTGCCGGCCGCCGCTGCCGCCACGCTGTGCCTGATGATCGTGCTGGAGTACTCCGGCGGCTTCGGGGTGCTCGATCGCTTCTCTCCCGTCTCACTGTTCAGCGGGTGCCTCGCCGTAGCGGCTCTGGTCGCCGTGCTGCGACTGCTGTGGGCCCCGGTGCGCGTGCCTTGGGCGCCCGCGCTGGCGCTCGTCGGCTTTCTCCTGGCGGAGACGCTCTCGTATGCCGGGTCGCGACTCGACCCGTCGGTCACCGGCGCAGCGCTCACCCAGACGCTCAAACTGGTGCTCTACGCCGGAGTGGTCTGCGTGCTCGCCGCCGAATGGCACGCCTGGCAACCCCTCGCCTGGTCGATCGTCGCGCCGATGGCGGCCATCTCGGCGCTGGCCGTGGCCAACCAATTCGTGCTCGGCAACGCGCAGAGCTTCCTCGGCTTCGAGACCGTCACCGACTACCTCGGCGTGGGGGTGACCACCGCACGGCACGCCGGCCCGCTGCCCGACCCGAACTTCTGGGGCCGGTTCCTCGTGGTGGGGGTGCCCCTGGCGCTGGCCCTGTGCCAGGACGCCTGGACACGAGCCCGACGTGGCCCCGCGGCGGTTGCCGCCGGCGCGGCCGCGCTTCTGGTCGGTGGCATCTACCTCACCGGGTCGCGAGGCACCTTCCTCGCCGCCGGTGTCGCGCTGGTGGTCTATGCGATCGCGGCGGGCGTGCGGCTGATCCACCTGGTGGCCGCGCTGCCGGCTGCCGGTCTGCTCCTGCTCGTGCCCGGGGTGGGCAGCCGGCTGTTCACCTTCGGTCCGGAGAACGGGATGAGCCAACTGGCCGCCGGTGACCAGTCGGTCGCGGCGCGGCTCGGCACCCAGGAGGTCGCCTGGAGCATGGTCCAGGACCGACCGCTGACCGGAGTCGGACCGGGAGGGTACTTCGCGGCCTTCGGCGACTACGCCGCGACCGGCGGGGTGCAGATCGACCGGGTGATCGCGCCACACAACCTCTACCTCGGGATGCTGGCTCAGGTCGGGGTGGTCGGCCTCCTGGCCTTCGGCGCGGTCCTGCTCGTGGGGCTCGCCTGCGCGGGCCGCACCCTCTGGGCGACCAGGGGTATGAGCACCGCCGACTGCCGCCGGATCCGCCCGTATGCCGCCGCGCTGCTCGCCGGAACGCTCGCCTGGTGTGCCGCGAGCGTCTTCCTGCACCTCACCTACGCACGGGTGCTGGTGCTGCTGGTGGTGCTCGCTGCCAGCCTGTGGCAGCAGGCACGCCGACTGCCGCGGGTACGCAGCACGGCGGTGTCGCGACGAGGTCGGCGACTCGGTTGTGGTGCTGTGGCAGGCGTGTTGCTCGCGGCGTCGGCCGGGGTGGCCACGACTTGGCTCGCCCCCCACGGCGCCGAGGCGACGCGCACCGCTGTCGTCGAACCGATCCAACGCACAGGCGGATTCGGTGCCTATCTCAACAGCCTCCGGACCCGGTCCGGGATCGTCCCTGGCTACGCAGTCGTGATCGACGCGGCCGCACCGACACCGGTGGACGCCCAGGGCAGCCCCGACACGGGGACCGTCACCGTCACGACGAAGGCCGACCGACCCGAGGAGGCCACGGCGCACCTGCACGAGGCGATCCGCAGCGGCACGACCGCCCTCCAGCGGGTCGGCATGGACCGGGTCTTCACGGTGCGCTGGCTCCCCGGCACCCGGGTCACCGAGGCTGCCCCCTCGGCCACCGGCCTCCTCGCCGTCGGCCTGGTCGCCGGCGCGGGCGGCGGCCTCCTCGGGCTCGCCGTGGCCGCTCGCTCCGAGCGACGCCGGTGGGGGTGGGCCTCGTGAGCCGTTCGGAGCGACTGCGCGTCGCCCACGTCATCCACTCGCTCGGCTCGGGTGGTGCGGAGGCGCTGCTCGTCGAGCTGGCCGAGCCGGCCCGCGAAGCCGGCATCGACGTGGTGGTCGTGGGACTCTCTGACGCTGACGACGACCGGACCGCCCTGGCGTTGCGGAGATCCGGGGTTCCCGTGCACCAGCTGCACCTGCGCCGCTACGACCCCCGGGCCGTGCGGCAGCTCGGCCGTGTGCTCACGCGGGAGAGGGTCGACCTGGTGCACACCCACCTCAAGCACGCCGACCTGGTGGGCGGGCTGGCGGCTCACCGGGCCCGCCTGCCGGCGGTCTCGACCCTGCACGTCATCGAGGACTCGCGGGGGACCACCGCGCACCGGGCACGTGTGCGTCTGGCGGCCCTCGCCCGCCAACGGTTGTTCCGACGCGTGGTGGTGCTCTCCCGAGCACAGCGCGACTGGTACGCGCGGTTCAGCCCGGGAACGCCGACGCGCCTCATTCCCAACGGGATTCGTCCTCCCACCCCGCAAGCTCCGGTCACGGAGGTGCGGTCCCGGCTCGGCGTCGCACCGGATGAGCTGCTTGCCGTGACAGTCTCGCTGATGCGTCCCGAGAAGGGGCACGACGTCCTGCTCGACGCCGTGCGCCTGATGCGGACCCGCCAGGTGGTCGTGGCGCTCGCCGGGGACGGCCCGTTGCTCGAGTCGGTCCGGGCCCGCGTGCGTGCCGATCCCGAACTGACCCGCCGGGTCCGGGTGCTCGGATTCCGCCACGACGTCGACGACTTGCTCGCCGCGGCCGACCTGGTGGTGCACCCGAGCCTGGCCGATGCGCTGCCCACGGCACTGATCAGTGCCCTCGGGGCGGGCCGGCCGATCGTGGCCACCGAGGTCGGGGGGATCCCGGACGTCACTGCCGGCGGATCTGCAGTGCTGGTCCCGCCGTCCGACCCGGCCGCCCTGGCGACGGCGCTGGACGACGTCGTCGGAGATCTCGGGCGACGCACCGCCATGGGAGCCGCCGCCCGCCAACGCTTCGGGGAACACTACGCCGCCCCGGTCTGGGTCGCCCGCCTGGCCGACCTCTACCGGGAGGTCCTCCACCGCTCGGGGAGCGACAGGAGCACGACATGTCCCACCCACCCCGCACCGCCGCCGTCCTCAGTGCGGCCGTCCCGTTCCCGTCCGACAACGGCAAGTCGGTCGTGATCGCCGGTTTCCTCCGCCACCTGGTCGAGCGGCTCGGCCCGCACCGCGTCCACTACCTGCACGTGGGTGACCCCATCGAGGAACTGTCCGGTTTCGAGGACGTCTTCGTGCACGAGATGGGGCGCCCCAGCCGCGTCGAGCAGGCCCACAGCATCGCGCTCAACGCCGGACTGCAGCGGCGCAGCCTGCAGGAGACCCTCACCTGGTCGCCCACGGTGGCCGTGCGGGTGCAGAGCACCCTCGACCTGCTGCGGCCCGACCTCGAGGTGATCGACACCGTGCGCATGGCACAGCACGTCCGCGGGTATCCACCGACGGGTCGAAGGGTCCTCTACCTGGACGACCTGTTCTCGGTGCGCTACCGCCGGATGCTGGACGTGCTGGAGCGAGGCGCCGGAGACGTCGACTTCGACCCGCTGGGCCAGTTCGTCACCTTCGTGCCCGAGTCGCTGCGACCGCTCGCCGCCCACCCGGTTGTCCGTCGGCTGTTGCTGGAACTGGAGCTCGGCAGGATCGGCGACTCCGAGACCTCCGTCGCCTCGCGGGCGGACACCTCGGTGCTGCTCAACGAGGTCGAGGCACGGCTGCTGCGGGACGCGACCGGAGCCCGGGTCGAGGTGGTGCCGCCCTCGCTGCCCGGACCGGCTGCTGCCCCCGAGCTCTGGTCGGGGCGACCCGACTTCGCCTTCGTGGGGCTGTTGTCCATCCCGCACAACCACGACGCGTTGTCGTGGTTCCTGGCCGAGACCATGCCGCGCGTCCTCGCCCGACGCCCGGACGCCCGCCTGCACGTGATCGGCCGGGATCCGGCCCCGCAGCTCGCCTCCCGGATGGCAGCGTTCGGCGACCGGGTCGTCTCACACGGGTTCGTGCCCGACCTCGATGCCGTCCTCGGTGGCGTCACCGCCTTGGTCAATCCCCTGCGCTTCGGGTCGGGTGTGAAGATCAAGGCGTTGGAGGCCGTGGCACGGGGACTCCCGGTCGTCGCGACGACGGTCGGCGCGGAGGGCATCGTCACCGGCTCCGAGCCCGGCTTCGTGGTCGCGGACGACCCGGAGGTCATGGCCCGGTCCCTCGTGGAGCTCTGTGACCCGGCGGTCCGACGGCAGGCGGTCGCCGGAGCCCGGCGGCTGCACGAAGCCCGATTTTCCGAGCCGGTGGTGACCGCGGCCTACGACCGACTCTTCGGCACGGTGCCGGCGGCCTCCTCGACGATGCACAGGAGTCTGGCCACGAACGCCTCGGGGGAGAACTCGGTTCTCGCCCAGTGACAGGCAGCCTCGCGAATCCGACGTACCTGCGCGGCATTGGCCGGGTCGAGCGCCCACCTCACCCGCCGGGCCAGGGCGGCACCGTCGCCAGCGGGAAAGACCAGTCCGGTGCAGCCGTCCTCGACGTGCTCACGCACGCCCATGGTGTCGCTGACGACGACGAGGCCGCCGAGGGCCATGGCGTCGAGGTAGGTGGTCTGCCCCGCAGAACGCACGTCGTCCCGGAGGGACACGACGACCGCACCGGCCGTCGCCAGCCGTTCGTGGAACTCCGACCGCGGTATCCGCCCCACGGTCACGTTGGCCGGGAGGGCGTCCCCTCCCGGCAGGGCATCGCTGGCGATCCGGACGGGCACGTCCAGCAGCTCGGCCGCCTCCCGCACCGGGGCGTAGTCACGCAGAGCTCTCCCACCCGTGAAGACCGTGCCGTCGCCGTCGCGCACGGGCTTCTCCGGCTCGTCGACCCCGTGGTGCCAGTGCAGGACCGCCACGTGCTCCGGATCGACACCCCAGACCGTGGGCCACAAACGTGCTTCCTGGGCCGAGCTGACGCAGAAGGTGGTCCGTGGCCCGGACAGGACGCGCACTCCGGCACGCGTCACCCACCGGTCCAGGCGGCGGGGCCCTTGCTGCCAGGTGCAGTCCACCATGACCACCGGCACCCGGGGACGCAGCCGCGACAACAGCATGCCGGCGAGCAGGTCGGCCCGCTCGAACCCGTTGAGCACCACGGGCCGTCCGGGACGGGCCGCCCTGAGCACCCGGAGCAGGCGCACCACCGGATGGGGATCGTCCTGGGTGAGACAGCGGCCGCGCGCTCTCCATCGGGGTCGTCGCGGGAAGTCCCAGGTCGTGACGAACTCGCCCCGGTCGGGGACGTCCCGCCGCGGCCGACCTCGTCGTGCACTCATCAGCGGCGCTCCGAATGACGTGATGGCCCGCTCC
>CAYRLV010000151.1:0-8539 GCA_964425155.1 uncultured Ornithinicoccus sp.
GCCGTAACCTCGCAGACGTGACGCGGCAGTTCCTCATCCTTCGCTGCCGCGGCGAGTCTCGATAGGTCAGCAGCTCGCCGCGGAGACCCCGCGCTGCCCGCTGACTCGGCGATCGTCATACCGACCGTCGCGTCGAGCCCCCCGAACCTGAACGACCCAGCCGGAGCATCCGGCCAGAAGGACGTGAACGACATGACCGAAGAGCAGGCTGAAGCCCGCCGCGCGTTGCAGGAGTCGATGGACCTGCGTGACTGACCGCGGCACCGGTCCAGCAAGGCGGGCTGCAGGAGCCCGAACACGTGCCGACGAACGGCCTCCCCACCTCCAGGGGGAGGCCGTTCGTCATGTGAGACATCCCATCCACGATTCAAGACCGCTCCTACGATGGCGGGCATGGACGACGCAGCACGGGACACCATCGACCTGGCCGTGATCGGGGGAGACGGCATCGGCCCCGAGGTCGTCGCCGAGGGCCGCAAGGTGCTCGAGGCCGCGACGGCGGGCCGGGTCAAGGTGTCCGGCACCGACTACGACCTCGGTGCCCGCCGCTGGCACGCCACCGGCGAGACACTGCCGGACTCCGTGCTGGAGGAACTGCGCGGCCACGACGCGATCCTGCTCGGCGCGGTCGGCGACCCGGGCGTGCCGAGCGGGGTCCTCGAGCGGGGCCTGCTGCTGCGCCTCCGGTTCGCCTTCGACCACTACGTCAACCTGCGACCGGCCCGGCTCTACCCGGGGGTCGCCAGCCCGCTGGACACGGCCCGGGTCGCGCCCGACGGTTTCGACTTCGTCGTCGTCCGGGAGGGCACCGAGGGGCCCTACACCGGCAACGGTGGCGCGCTGCGCGTCGGGACCCCCGCGGAGGTGGCCACCGAGGTCAGTGTCAACACCCGATACGGGGTCGAGCGGGTGGTGCGCGACGCGTTCGCCCGCGCCCGGTCCCGCGAGCGGCGGCACCTGACCCTGGTGCACAAGCACAACGTCCTCAGCCACGCCGGCCACCTGTGGCGGCGCACGGTCGAGGAGGTCGGCGCGGAGTTCCCCGACGTCACCACCGACTACCTGCACGTCGACGCGGCGACGATCTTCCTCACCACCGACCCCGGCCGGTTCGACGTGATCGTCACCGACAACCTGTTCGGCGACATCATCACCGACCTCGCGGCGGCGGTGGCCGGCGGCATCGGGCTGGCCGCGTCGGGCAACATCAACCCGGACCGCACGGCGCCCAGCATGTTCGAGCCGGTGCACGGCTCGGCGCCCGACCTGGCCGGCCAGGGCACGGCCGACCCGACCGCGACCATCCTGTCGGTGGCGCTGCTGCTGCAGCACCTCGGCCTGGCCGACGACGCCGCCCGGGTCGAGGCCGCGGTGGCCGCCGACCTCGCTGCCCGGGGGAGCGAACCGCGCAGCACCGCGCAGGTCGGCGACGCCATCGCCGCCCGCCTCACCTGACCCCCGTCTCCGTGGGGAATCTTCGTGAGGTTCCGGCCCCGGAGAGGGCACCAAACCTCACGAAGATTCCTCACGGTGATTCCCCACGAAGATTCCTCAAGGTGAGGGCGAGGCGCCGCACCGCGGGCGCGCGACCCGTCGCCTGCGAGATAGCCTGCGTATGACGTCCGCTCACGACCGCTTGGAGGGTCCCATGTCTGCACCGCTGTCGTTCCCGGTGGAACAGCGGCCCGACCCGAGTTCGGACGCCGAGCGGGAGGCGATCCTCGCCAACCCCGGGTTCGGCAAGACGTTCACCGACCACATGGCGCTGGCGACCTGGACCCCGGGTGAGGGGTGGCACGACGCCAAGGTCACCGCATACGGGCCGCTCTCGCTGGACCCCTCCTCCGCGGTGCTGCACTACGCGCAGGAGATCTTCGAGGGGATGAAGGCCTACCGGCACGCGGACGGGTCGATCTGGACCTTCCGGCCGGAGGCCAACGCGGCCCGCTTCCAGCGCAGCGCCCGCCGGCTGGCACTGCCGGAGCTGCCCGAGGAGGCCTTCCTCGCCTCGCTCAAGGCGCTGGTGACCGTGGACCAGGCATGGGTGCCGTCCGGCGACGCCGGGGAGGCGAGCCTCTACCTGCGGCCGTTCATGTTCGCCTCGGAGGCCTTCCTCGGCGTGCGGCCCTCGGCCCGGGTCACCTACTGCGTGATCGCCTCGCCCGCCGGTGCCTACTTCTCCTCCGGGCTCAAGCCGGTCTCGATCTGGCTGTCCAGCGACTACGTCCGCGCGGCCCCGGGCGGCACCGGCGCGGCCAAGTGCGGCGGCAACTACGCCGCGAGCCTGGCCGCGCAGGTCGAGGCCGCCGAGCACGACTGCGAGCAGGTGGCGTTCCTCGACGGGCTCGAGCACCACTGGGTGGAGGAGCTCGGCGGGATGAACCTGTTCTTCGTGCACCGCGACGGCCGGCTGGTCACACCGGAGCTCACCGGCACCATCCTCGAAGGCGTCACCCGCAGCTCCATCCTCGAGCTCGCGAAGGAGCTCGGCCACACCGTGGAGGAGCGGCGGATCAGCATCGACGACTGGCGCGAGGGCGCGGCGAGCGGCGAGATCACCGAGGTCTTCGCGTGTGGCACGGCCGCCGTCGTGACGCCGGTCGGCCGGCTGGCCTGGGACGGCGGCGAACTCACGATCGGCGACCCGGCCGTCAACGACGGGGTCGGCGAGACCACCGCGGCGATCCGGCGGCGGCTGCTCGACATCCAGTACGGCCGGGTCGAGGACGCCCAGGGCTGGCTCACCCGCCTGGTCTGAGCCCGGCCGTCGTGCCGTAGTTCCTGCTCAGCTTCGTCGGTCGCGCTCCTCGGCGCTCAGCCGAGTCCCAGTTCACGGGTCTCGACGAACTCGACGCTGCCGCCGACGTCGACGGTGTCCTCGCCGGGGCGAACCAGGATCTGCGACGCCTTGCCCTGGTTGATGAGCAGCGGCCGCCGGAGGAGCGCCCCGAGCCGGATGGCCGCGGCGCCGGTGGCCTCGTCCTCGGCGATGCCCATGCGGGTGGGGAAGACCCGCACCCGGACGGCAGCGGCCTCGTCGTGCCCGTCCTGCCCGTTCTGCCAGGCCCACACGTGCAGGTGCTCGTCCGGTCCCGCGCCCGGGTGCGCCTCCACCTCGGCCGCCGAGGCCAGCTCGTGCATGTCGAACTCGGGCGCCCACTCCGGACGCGCCCGGATCCAGGTATGCGGGCCCTCCCGCCAGGTGGGTACCTCACCCGCCGGGGGCCGCAGCACCGGCACGTCGACACCGTGCTCACGCAGCAGCCACGAGGTGCCGACCAGGGGGTGACCCGCGAGCGGCAGCTCCAGCGCCGGGGTGTGGATCCACAGCTGCCCCTGGGCGGCGTCGCGGACGAACACGGTCTCGGAGAAGCCGAGCTCCGCGGCGATCCGTTGGCGCTCCTCCGCCGGCCAGGACCCTGCGTCCAGGAACACCCCGAGCGGATTGCCCCCACGGCCGTCGGGGCCGACGAACACCTTGAGCACGTGCAGCGTTGCGGTCATGCTGGCGCCAACCTCGACCGGCCCGCCGCCATTCCGCGTGGCCGACAACTCGGTTGCGGCAGAGGTGGTGCGCTCGCCATGCTCGGACGCGCCCGAACGTCGACGAGGAGGACCTGCCGTGCCCCTGCGCTGGAGCACCCTTGACCGTGACTGCGTGCAGGAGTGGTCGGAACTGACCAACCTGCTCGGCAAGGTCGATGACACGGGCGAGTTCTACAGCCCGGAGGACCTCGCCGAGGAGCTCGAGGAAGCGGGCGTCGACCCGACGAAGGACACCTGGGCGGTCTGGGACGGAGACGCGCTGGTGGCGTTCGGGCAGCTGCACGTGGCAACCGCCCTGCTCGAGGGGCGGGCCAGCGCTCATCTCGGCGGCGGGGTGCACCCGGATCACCGTGGTCGAGGCATCGGTCGTGTGCTGATGGACCGGATGGAGGCGCGGGCGCGCTCGCTGGCCACGGAGCGGCACCCCGGCGCGGCCGTGCTCCTGCGCGCCTCGGGCGGGCTTGAGGCAGACCCGGTCCGGCCGATGCTGGAGCACCGTGGCTACGAGATCGCGCGCTACTTCGTGGAGATGGAGCGTGAGCTCCCGGGCCCTGCCGTCCCCGAGACCGCCGTCCCGGTCGAGCCGTTCCGCTCCGAGCTCGCCGAGGCGGTCCGGCTGGCCCACAACGACGCGTTCAGCACGCACTGGGGCTCGACCCCGCGGGACGAGGCGACGTGGGCCGACCTGCTCGGCTCGCGCACCTTCCGCCCGAGGGAGTCGTTCGTGGCGCTGGGCGACGACGGTCGGGTGCTCGCCTACGTGCTCTGTTACCAGTGGGTCGACGGCGAGCTGTACGTCGGTCAGGTCGGCACCCGGCAGGAGGCACGCGGTCGGGGCCTGGCCCGGGCGTGCCTGGCGGCCACCCTGCGGGCAGGCGCCGAGCACGGCTACACCAGCAGCGACCTCGGCGTCGACTCGGTCAACCCGACGGGCGCCACCGCGCTGTACCAGTCGATGGGCTTCCACCCCGTCAAGACGTTCGCCGTCTACATGCGCGGGGTCGAGGCGACCGCCTGACGGCGGTGCCGATCGGCGGGTCGAGCGCGTCCGCGGGGGACCCGCTCGATCCCAGATGGCAAGACGGGCCTTCCACGGGTTGACCCGCTCTGGCAGAGTGCCGCACGTGACACGTGCTCGGACCGGTGTGGCCACCGCCACCCTCATTATCGAGTAGCGCGACGGGCTCTTCCCGCCGCGCAGACCTCCCACACCCTGGGGGGTCTTTTTCGTTCCCGGGCACACCCACCCGGACACGGCGCGCGGCGAGACGATGTGACGGACGAGCACACGGCACGACCGCAGGATGCAGGAGCGAGGACGGCACCACCACCCGGTGGCGCCAGGGATCACGATCGAGATCGGGCCGGCGATGACTGACTTGCACGTCTACGACACCACGCTGCGCGACGGCGCCCAGCAGGAGGGGCTCAACCTCTCCGTGGCGGACAAGCTGGCCATCGCCGCCCACCTCGACGAGCTCGGGGTGACCTACATCGAGGGCGGCTGGCCCGGGGCGAACCCGAAGGACACCGAGTTCTTCACGCGGGCGCGCCACGACCTGGACCTGCGGCACGCCACGCTGGCCGCGTTCGGCGCGACCCGGCGACCGGACGCGGTGGCCGCGGACGATCCGCTGGTGCGCGCCCTGGTGGCCTCGGGTGCCTCGACGGTGACGCTGGTGGCCAAGTCGCACAGCCACCACGTGCGGGCGGCGCTGCGGACCACTCCGGAGGAGAACCTCGCGATGGTCCGCGACACCGTGGCCTTCCTGGTCGGGGAGGGTCGCACGGTCTTCCTCGACGCGGAGCACTTCTTCGACGGCTACGCCAGCGACCCCGCATACGCGCTGGAGGTGGTGCGCACCGCGGCCGAGGCAGGGGCGTCGGTGGTGGCGCTCTGCGACACCAACGGCGGGATGCTCCCGCACCAGATCGGCGACGTGGTCGCGGGCGTCCTCGACGGGACCGGGGCGCGCCTGGGCATCCACTGCCACAACGACACCGGCTGCGCGGTCGCCAACAGTCTGGCCGCGGTGGCGGCCGGGGCGACGCACGTGCAGGGCACCATCAACGGTTACGGCGAGCGCACCGGCAACGCCGACCTGCTCACCGTCGTCAGCAACCTGCAGCTCAAGCTCGGCATGCCGGTCGTCGAGCCCGAACGGCTGCGCGAGGGCACCCGGATCGCGCACGCCATCAGCGAGGTCACCAACATCCCGCACTACAGCCGCCAGCCGTATGTCGGGTCGAGCGCCTTCGCGCACAAGGCCGGCCTGCACGCCAGCGCGGTCAAGGTCGACCCCGACCTCTACCAGCACACCGACCCGACCGCGGTGGGCAACGACATGCGAATGCTGGTGTCGGACATGGCCGGTCGCGCCAGCATCGAGCTCAAGGGGCGCGAGCTCGGCTACGACCTGTCCGGAGAGAAGGAGCTGCTCGGCCGGGTCGTCGCCAAGGTCAAGGACCTCGAGCAGCGGGGCTACACCTTCGACGCGGCCGACGCGTCGTTCGAGCTGCTGCTGCGCGGCGAGGTCGAGGGCGCGCCGATCAGCTACTTCGAGGTCGAGTCGTGGCGGGTCATCACCGACTCCCGCGGGCACGCGCCGGACGACGAGGCGCCGTCGGAGGCGACGGTCAAGCTGGTCGCGGCCGGGCAGCGGGTGGTCGCGACCGGGGAGGGCAACGGCCCGGTCAACGCGCTCGACCACGCGCTGCGCCAGGCCATCGCGGTCGTCTACCCCGAGGTGGAGAAGCTCGAGCTGATCGACTTCCGGGTGCGCATCCTCGACGCGGCGCACGGCACCGACGCCATCACCCGGGTGCTCATCGAGACCACCGACAGCACGACGTCGTGGGAGACCGTCGGCGTCGCGGCCAACATCGTGGAGGCCAGCTGGCTGGCCCTCGTCGACGGCATCACCTACGGCCTGCACCGACAGGGCGTCCCCGTCCGCTGAGGCCGGTCCCGCCGACCCGCCACCTGGCGGCCGGACGGTCCGGTGACTCGCCGCGCGAGCCGGCCACCCGCCATACCTCCGCTCTCGTTGGCAATGGTGGTGGGAACCGGTGCGGGTCCTCCGCCTCGGATCCCACAACCATTCGCTACGGGTCCGGGGGGAGGAGGGTGTCGCAGACGGCGATCAGGCGATCGCGCAGCGGCCGGGCGCGCTCGGCGAACTCGCGCTGGGCCGCGGCGTATTCCGCGCGTCCCGCCGACGTCTCGATCCGCACCGGCTCGTAGCCCAGCTCGGTCAGGTCGTAGGGCGCCGCCCGCATGTCGAGCTCCCGCACCTCGCGGGCCAGCTCGAAGCAGTCCATGACCAGCTCGCTCGGCACCGCGGGGCTGAGCTTGTACGCCCACTTGTAGCAATCCATCGTGGCGTGCAGGCAGCCGGGCTGCTCCATCTCGACCTGGGTGTCCCGCCTCGGCGCCAGCGTGTTCAGCGGCCGCGCGCTCGGCGTGAAGAACCGGTACGCGTCGAAGTGCGAGCAGCGGATCTGCTGGCTCTCCACCACCTGGTCCGTCCCGGCCCGGCCGAGCCGCAGCGGCCAGGCGCTGTGCCGGACCTCGTCCTGCGGGAGCCGGTGCACCATCGCCCACTCGTGCAGCCCGAAGCAGGCCAGCTGCGGCGGGCGCCCGGCCGTCGCCGCGAGCAGCCGACGGACGAACCGCACCGTGTCACCTCGCGCGGTGGCGAAGGTGCCACGGTCCACGTATGCCGTGTGGCCGCCATACGTGTAGTGCTTCCATCCGCTCCGCTCACCAGCGCCCTCGAGCGCGACGCCGATGCCCGGGTGCCAGCGACGCAGCTGCCCGGGGCGGAACGAGTAGTAGGTGAACAGGAAGTCCTCGACGGGGTGGGCCCGGCCGGAGGTGCGGCGGCGCAGGTGTCCCTCGGTGGCGGCGTCGACACGGGCGTGGTGCGCCGCCTCCCGGGCGCGCCACGCCTCCGGCTCCAGGACCTCCACGAGGATCCAGCCTACGAACAGCCGACGCCCGGTGCGGCAGGGGCGGATAGGGTCGGTGCGTGCGCATCGCGAGATACACCACCGACGAAGACCCCACCTTCGGCCTGGTCGACGGGGCCGGCGAGAAGATCGCCGAGCTGGCCGGGGACCCGCTGTTCACCCCGATCTCGTTGACCGGCAACACGGTCCGGGTCGACGAGGTGCGGCTGCTCGCCCCGGTCATCCCGCGCAGCAAGGTCATCGGCATCGGCAAGAACTACGCCGAGCACGCCAAGGAGATGGGTGGCGAGGCGCCGGCCGAGCCGTTGATGTTCCTCATCCCCAACACCGCGGTGGTCGGACCCGACGACCCGGTCGTCATGCCGCCGCAGAGCAGCAACATCCACTACGAGGGCGAGCTCGCGGTCATCATCGGCCGGATGTGCAAGGACCTGCCGGTCGAGCGGGTCAAGGACGTCATCTTCGGTTACACCTGTGCCAACGACGTCACGGCGCGCGACCTGCAGCGCAGCGACGGGCAATGGTCGCGGGCCAAGGGGTTCGACACGTTCTGCCCGCTCGGCCCGTGGATCGAGACCGACCTCGACACCTCGGGGCTGTCCCTGGTGACCCGGCGGGACGGCGAGGTCGTGCAGGACGGCACCACCGCCGACATGATCCACGACGTGGCCGCGCTGATCTCGCACGCCTCGCACGCCTTCACGCTGCTGCCCGGTGACGTGATCCTCACCGGGACCCCCGCGGGAGTCGGCCCGGTCGAGGCCGGCCAGCGGGTCGAGGTCGAGATCGAGGGCATCGGCACTCTCGGCAACCCCTTCGTCCGCCGCGGCTGAGTCCGCGGCCGAGCCTCCACCCCGGGAGCGGGGAGCATCGGTGGGGTGATCGCCCCGCGCGGTTTCCCCGTTTCCCCGTGCCTGCGCGTTCCCATGCCTGCGCGCATCCTCCCGGTGCTCTCAGGGGATCTCCGCCTCGAGGATCAGGCGCAGGTCGCCGCGTAGCCGCGCCACGCCCTCCTCGCCCA
>CAYRLV010000152.1:0-1827 GCA_964425155.1 uncultured Ornithinicoccus sp.
AGCCGGGGCTTGACGCTGGCGCTCATGACCTGTCCCACACTGTAACGAGGACCGTCCTGCGGAGGGACCCGTTGTCCGAGTGCTGGACGTGGCCACGGCGGCCACCGTCCCCGGCGCGCCACGCGTGCGTTCGCGCCGCGAGGTCCGGGTGGTTCACGCGGTGGCGCGTTCGGCGCCGCCGGGGCGGATCGACAGGTCGACCATGCGCAGCAGCAACCCGGCCAGCCGGTAGTCCGGGTCGGCATCGAGAGCCTGGTCGAGCGCGATGCGGGTCAGGGTGCCGTCACCCCGCCACCACGCGAAGGCGGCCAGGACGGTGAGGGGCGCCACGGCCAGGGACGGCGACAGGCAGCGGCACAACTGGCCGAGCCGTTCCTGTCGGCGACGTTCTCGCACGGCGCGGTCGAGGTCGCCCTCCGGTCGGTCGTCCGGCCACCGGGCGAACGGGCCACGTGGGACGTTCTCGAAGCCGAACAGGCCGGGGCACAGCCAGGCGATGAGCCCGTCTCGCAGGTCGAGGTCCACGAGGGACGCTGCGGCGACGGCGAGAGCACGGGCCCCGAGGTCGGCCACGGCTCCCGCGTCGTCGGAGGTGTCCAGCACCCGCGACCACGCGTCGAGGACGGTGCGCGAGTCCGAGGACCGGCCGAAGGGCCCCGCCCAGGACGGGAACCAGGCCGCGGCCTCCGCCTCGACCGCCGCCGCGAGCAGTGGCCGGTCCGGACGCAGCGAGTCGACGAGGGCGGCGCGGTCGGCGAACGGCCGCACCTCGCGGGCCACGAACTCCGCCACGGCCGGCACCTCGTCCGGCGTGGGCAGGGGGCGTCCCTCCGGCGGGCAGCAGGTCGGGTCGTGGCAGTCGAGGCTGAACCACCGACCGTCGCGCACCACCATGCTGGCGCAGATCCCGAAGCCCAGCCGGTGACAGGCGCGGTCCACCTCGGCGAGCACCGGGCGAGCCGCACCGGGAGCACTCTCGTAGCCGATCGCGACGAGCTCACCGGCGTCGGATTCGACGAACGGCGGCAGCACGGAGGCGACGAGGTCCGCGGCGTCCCCCGGCTCGGGAAGGTCGACCCGGGCGCGCAGCCCGAGCCGGCCCGCACGCACCCCGATCAACACCAGGCTGTCGCGCGGGTGGTAGCCGAGCTCGTAGGGCAACAGGGCGATGATCTCGTCGGGACGGGAGATGCGCACAGTGGTCATGTCGTCCACCCTGTGGCCGACGGCTGGTCGCGGCCGCTGAACTTTCGCCGCTGTGGACAGTCGCCTAGTCTCGAGATGAGACGGGGACAACCGGTCCCCAGCCGGTGCCGCGCCAGCACCGGGCAGGCCGGAGCGTCCGGCCTCTGGCAGTGTCACCGGCGACGACACGACGGACGGAGCACCATGAGCTTCCTCGACCGGGCCAAGCAGGCCCTCGACACCGCACGGGACAAGGCCGGCGAGCTGGCCGAGCAGCACGGCGACAAGGTGGACTCGGCCATCGACAAGGGTGGCCGCTTCATCGACCAGAAGACGCACGGCAAGTACAGCGACACGGTCGGCAAGGTCGGCGCCAAGGCCAAGGACGCGACCGAGCGGCTGGCGGCCCAGCACGGTGGGGACGCGCCGGGGTCGGCACCCGAGTCGTCCGAGTCACCGGGGTCACCGGGGTCGCCCGGCTCGCCCGAGTCCTCCGGGTCGACCGACGCGACGTCCTCGGAGGCGAACCGCTCGAGGTGGGCGCCCAGGTCCGCGGAGGAGGAGGCCGGCCCGATCCCCGCGCCGGAGCCGGTCGACCCGCCCGAGCCGGTGCGTCCCCCGGACCCGGAGACCCCCGACCGG
>CAYRLV010000152.1:1927-3499 GCA_964425155.1 uncultured Ornithinicoccus sp.
GGGCTGACACAGGGCTGACCTGGTCACCGAGCCCCCGCCGGACCGTCCCGGAGACGCCGGATCAGCTCGTGACGGCCCGCGTCCTCGGCGGGAACTCGTGCTTCGCGTGGTCGGCGATCCGGTGCAGCAGGTAGGTGTCCAGACCCGCTCCCACGACGCCGCCCACGAGCGGCACGGCCTTGCCGAACCGGGCGAGCGCCTTCTTGCCCACCTGGCTGACCAGCTTGAACCCCACGCCCTTGTTGATGCCCAGCATCACCGGACCGGGCAGCCGCTCCGCGGCCAGGCTGGACAGCCGCCCGGCCGGAACCACTCCCGCCTTCTTGAGCAGGTCGTCGGCGTCCGCGCCGACGAGAGTCAACAGCACGGCGGACCTGACCTCGGGTTGGCGGATGTCATAGCCGCGCACCGACGCGATGCCCGCCACCATGCGCGTGGCCACCACGTAGAACTCGATGACGTTGGCCGGGAGCGCGACCGACATGGTGACCAGCCCACCCAGGCCGGTCACGAAGCCCCCGGCAGCCGCCAGCTTGAGGTGGCCGCCCACGATCGCGTCGACTGCCCGGTCCGGTTCGGGGTGCTCGCCCGACGCGACCGAGGCGATCTTCTCCGCCGAGTCGAAGGGCCCTGCCCCGTCGATGCCGACGTCGAGCAGCTTCTCGACCAGCCCCGTCGCCGCCCGGCTGAGTCCCTCGGGATCGGCCGGAACCCCCTCGCTGCCCTGCTGATCGCCCGAGCCCTTGCCGAAGATGCCCACCGTGCTCCTCCCTGGTCTGCCGTCCCGTCCATCTTGCCAGTCCACCGCTCCCCTGGCCGGGACCACGCGGGAGCCGCGTCAGCGTGGGCGCGCCCGAGCCCACGCTCGAGGCGACGGGTCCGCGCACGGGACCACCCGGCATACCAGGAGTCCCCCCGGGGTTGCCGTAGGTGGCTGTGCCCCTGCGTGGGACGATGCTAGGAGCCGCCGCCATACATCACGCACGACTCGACAGATGGAAGGTGCCTCATCATGGCCATTGCCGCCGACGACTCCACCAGGTTCACTGCCTACGCCCACCCCGAGCGCCTGGTTTCCACCGACTGGCTGGCCAAGCACCTGGACGAAGAGGGCCTGGTCGTCGTGGAGTCCGACGAGGACGTGCTGCTCTACGACTCGGGCCACATCCCGGGCGCGGTGAAGGTCGACTGGCACACCGACCTCAACGACCCGGTCACGCGCGACTACGTCGACGGCGAGCGGTTCGCCCAGGTCATGGGCTCTCGCGGGATCGGCCGGGACACGACGATCGTGGTCTACGGCGACAAGAGCAACTGGTGGGCCGCCTACGCGCTGTGGGTGTTCAGCCTGTTCGGGCACGAGGACGTGCGGCTGCTCGACGGCGGTCGCGCCAAGTGGATCGCCGAGGGTCGTGAGCTCACCCGCGAGGTGCCGACCCCCACCCCGGTGGACTACCCGGTGGTCGAGCGGGACGACAGCGCGATCCGCGCGTTCAAGGACGACGTGCTCGAGCATCTCGGCAAGCCGCTGGTGGACGTCCGGTCCCCCGGCGAGTTCTCCTGCGAGCTGCT
>CAYRLV010000152.1:3509-5397 GCA_964425155.1 uncultured Ornithinicoccus sp.
CCCGCAGGAGGGCGCCGTGCGCGGCGGGCACATCCCCGGCGCGAAGTCGGTGCCGTGGAGCCGGGCGGCGGCCGAGGACGGGACGTTCAAGGAGCGGGCCGAGCTCGAGGCGATCTACCAGCAGGAGCAGGGGCTGGCGCCGGACGACGACGTCGTGGCCTACTGCCGGATCGGTGAGCGGTCCTCGCACACCTGGTTCGTGCTGCACCACCTGCTCGGGTTCGACAAGGTCCGCAACTACGACGGCTCGTGGACCGAGTGGGGCAACGCGGTCCGCGTGCCGGTGGAGCGATAGGAGGAACGCCGGGGTGAGCGAGGTCGACACCACCCAGCTGCCGGCGCCCCTGGCCGAGCTGGTCGAGGACTTCCAGGCGGTGGGGCCGCAGGACCGGTTGCAGCTGCTGCTCGAGCTGAGCGACGGGCTGCCCGGGCTGCCGGAGCGGTATGAGGGGCACCTGGACCAGATGGAACAGGTCCACGAGTGCCAGTCGCCGCTGTTCCTCGCCGTCGAGGTGGAGCCCGCGGAAGCCGAGCAGGACACGGCGGACCGGGTCGTCCGGCTGTTCTTCGACGCCCCTCCGGAGGCGCCGACGACCCGGGGGTTCGCCGGGATCCTGCACGAAGGGCTCGACGGCCGCGCGGTGGCCGAGGTGCTCGGGGTCCCCGACGACGCTCCGTTCCGCTTCGGGCTGTCCGAGGCGGTGTCGCCGCTGCGGATGCGCGGTATGGTCGCGATGCTGGGCCGGATCAAGCGGCAGGTCAGACTGAGGACCGCGCAGTAGCCGCGGGGCGGTCCGCTGCGCCCTCGCCCACCCCGGATGCAGTAGGTTGCGCGCATGGGGATTTCAGCGACGCAGAAGAAGAAACTGAGTGGTGCGTGGTTCGCGCTCCCTGTCGTGCTCCTGCTCGCCGGCATCGCGCTGCTCATCCTGGGCCTGCTCTCCTCGAGCTCGCCCACCATGACGGCCTACAGCTCCGGCGCGCAGGTCACCTCGACGGACCAGGGCTTCTCGGTCTACTCGCAGGACTCGGGGGCGCGGGCGGACGCGGTGTGCCACGCGAAGTCGGACGGCACGGACAAGGTGCTCCTGCGTCCCACGGGGGAGTTCAAGGTCGACGCGGACGGGACCTACTACGAGGTGGCCCGGAGCGCTGACGACCTGCCGGCGGGGACCTACACCATCGACTGCGCCGACAACTCGGGCGCGCTCACCGGCCTGTACATCGGCCCCCGCGCCAACGACGCGGTCCGCGGTCCGCTGGCCTTCGGTCTCTACGTCGGCCCCATCCTCATCGCGCTCGCCCTGATCGCGGGCATCCTGCTGTTCCTGCTGCGTCGCAAGCAGGGTGCGTCCGCGCCGGCGGCAGCGTCCGCCGGGTATGCGGGGTACCCGCAGCCGGGCTATGGCGGCCAGCCCTACGGGCAGGGGTACGCCGGCGGCTACGGGCAGCAGGGCCAGTCCCCCTACGGTCAGCAGCCCTATGGTCAGCAGGGCCAACAGGCCTACCGCGGGCAGGGTCAACCGCCGTATGGCGGGTCGGCGCGACAGGGCGGCTACACCCAGCAGGGCCCGCAGGGCCAGTCGCCGTACGGTCAGCAGCCGTACGGCGGGCAGCGCCAGGCCCCCTACGGTCAGCCGGCGTATGGCCAGCAGGGCCAGCAGGGCCAGCAGCCGCAGCCCGGGTACGGGCAGCAGGGCCGGCCCTCCTACGGCGGGTCGGCGCAGCAAGGCGGCTACGGCCAGCAGGGTCAACAGGGTCAGCAGGCCTACGGGCAGCCCGGCTACGGCCGACCGGGCGCGCAGGGCCAGCAGCCGCAGGCCGGCTACGGGCAGCAGGGTCAGCCCTCGTACGGCCCGCCCGCGCAGGGCGGCTACGGCCAGCAGGG
>CAYRLV010000152.1:5497-8538 GCA_964425155.1 uncultured Ornithinicoccus sp.
GGCCCGCAGGGGGCCGGTCAGCAGCCGGCCTATGGCGGACAGCCTCAGCAGGGCCAGCAGGCACAGCCACAGCAGCCCTACGGCGCCCCGGGCCAGCCCGGCGGCTACGGCCAGCAGGGCCCGGCGTTCGACCGTCCCGGCGAGCAGGGACGTCCGCAGCCGGGTGGCCCGCCGAGCGGGGGTGACCGGCAGGACGCGAGCTCGCAGGCCGCTCCCGGCGTGCCCGGTGACCCGGGCGAGCGACCCGCGTCCCCGGGCGCGGCGGAGCAGCCGCCCCGACCCGGCCGGCCGGACGAGGGAATCGCGGACGGCTCCTCCCCGGCACCTCAGGGCCCGGCGTTCGCGCCGCCCGCCGGTGACCCCAGCGACGACCCCGACGAGCAGCCGACGACCCGGACGCCGGTGCAGCGTGAGCCGGCCGGTTGGGGCGAGACCACGCCGAGCCCCTGGGGTCGCGGCGTGCCTCGGGACGACGCGCCCGCCGACCAGGCCGACCAGGCGGGTGAGCCCGGCGGTCCCGACCGGACCCGCGAGTTCGCCGCCGGCGAGGGACCCGGTGCGGGTGACCCGAGTGACAGCGACGGCAGTGACAGCAGCGACGACAGCGACGGCGAGGGCTCGGCACCGCAACGCTGATCGTTTACCGCGTGTGAACCCTCGTCGCGGGCAGCCCGACCTCCGGGACGGGCTGCCCGTCGCTGTCGGCGCCGTCCGGTTGGATGAGGGCCATGTCGGAGCCCGCGCCGCGTCGGCCCAGCGTGCCCCTGGCGGCCGTGGCGTTCGGCACGGACCAGGGTGCCCTCGACGGACCCACTGGCACGCGGACGGGACCGGTCCGCGAGATCGTGGCCGAGGTGGCCGCCCTCGAGTCGTCGCATCGACCACGGTGGGTGTGGTGGTCCGCCGACCCGCACGCGGGCCCGATCATCGAGGCGGGCGTCCACCTGACCCGGGTGTGGGACCTGGCGGAGGCCCACCGGCTGCTGGTGGGTGGGTGGTCTGCGCAGCCCGGCGAGGTCTGGGCCCGCGCGTTGGCACTCGACCCTGCCGGCGTGCCCGCGCCGGCAAGCGGTGACCTGTTCGACTTCACCGCCGCTCCCGAACCGACGATCGCGGGCGCCGACCCGGCGATCGACGCGGCCGGTCACCTGCGTCGCGAGGTCGCCGCGCCCGAGTTCGCGGACACCTCGTCCGGGCCCGCGACGCTGGCCCGGCTGGCCCTGCGGGTCGCCCGCGAGCAGCGGGACCTCCTGGCCCGTCGCCATTCCAGGGCTGTGACGACCGCGCACTCCGAGTCCGCGGCCGCTCTGCTCTGCCTCGAGCTGGCCCGCGACGGCCTGCCGGTCGACCGCGCCGCGCTCGAGGCGCTGATCGCCGACGCCGCCGGTCCCCGACCGCACTCCCCCGAGCACGCGAGGAGGATCCGCCGGTCGCGTGACGCGGAGGTGCTGCGCCACGTGCCCGGCCACGAGGACACCGACCTGCGCAACCCGGCCCAGGTGCGTGACCTGCTGCGCTCGGCCGGTGTCGTGGTGCCCGACACCCGAGCCTGGCGGCTGGAGCCCTTTCGCGCCACGCACCCCGTCGTGGATGCCCTGCTCGGCTGGCGCAAGGACGAGCGCATCGCCACCACCTACGGCTACGCGTGGCTGGCCGCACACATCGGACCGGACGACCGGCTGCGCGGCGGATGGACCGCCTGCGACGGGGCGGCCGGCCGGATGACCGCCCAGAACGGGCTGCACAACCTGCCCGGACCCCTGCGGCCCGCCATCGCCGCGCACCCGGGGCACGTCTTCGTCCGCGCCGACCTCGGTCAGGTGGAGCCGCGCGTGCTGGCCGCCGTCTCGGGCGACCCGGGGTTCGTGGCCGCCACCCGGGCGCCGGACCTCTACGCGCCGGTGGCGGCCGCGCTCGGCGTCGAGCGGCCGGTCGCCAAGGTCGCGGTGCTCGCCGCGATGTACGGCCAGACCAGCGGACCGGCCGGGGCGGCGCTGGCCGGGATGGAGCGTTCCTACCCGGTGGCGATCGCCTACCTGCGTCGGGCGCAGGAGGCAGGAGCGGCCGGGCGTCCGGTCCGCACCTTCGGCGGCCGACACGTGCCCGTGGGCACGCCAGGGCGGGGTGACTCGGCGGCGCGACGGGCTGCGCTCGGACGGTTCGCCCGCAACGCGGTGATCCAGGGCGCGGCCGCCGAGCTGTTCAAGGCCTGGGCGGCGACGGTCCGGCTCGCCGTGCAGGATCCGCCGTATCGTGGCGCCCGCATCGTCCTGTGCCTGCACGACGAGCTGCTGCTGCACGTGCCCCAGGACCGGGCGGAGCGGGTGGCCGCGCTGGTGGAGACGTGCCTCGACGACGCGGCCCGCCGGTGGACGGGTGCCACCGCGGTCCGGTTCGTCGCGGACACGAGCGTCGTCCGACGCTGGTCGGACGCCAAGTCCTGAGCGCGACGAGCCTCGGCTGGGCTACGGCGACCCGGCGGGACCCTGGTCGTCGCCGTCGGTGCTCTCCCGCAGGAACCGCTCGAACTCGGCCCCGATCTCGTCCGCGGACGGCAGCTCGCTCACGTCGGTGGCGAGCAGGTTGGGGCGGCGCCGGCCCTCCATGAAGGTGTCGTACTGGCGCTCCAGGTCGGCCACCACCTCGGCGACCTCGCTGGAGGAGGCGACCTCGCGGGCGATCTCCTGCCGGTTCAGGCCCGCCTTCGCGGACAGCTCATCGGTGGGCAGGTGCAGTCCGGTCGCGGCGACGATCGCCTGCAGCGCGGTCAGGGCGGCATCGGGGTACTCCGCCTGCGCGAGGTAGTGCGGTACGTGCACCGCGAACCCCACGGCGTCCTCACCGGACTCCCCGAGTCGCAGGTGCAGCAGCGCGTCCAGGCTCCCGGGGACCTGCACCGTCCCGAACACCGCGGAGTGGTCGGCGATCAGCCGGGGATCCGTGGCGTGCGCGGTCAGCCCGACCGGCCGGGTGTGCGGCACGGCCATCGGGATGCCGTTGGCGCTCACCGTGAGCTTGACGCCCAGCAGCCGGATCAGCTG
>CAYRLV010000153.1:0-8527 GCA_964425155.1 uncultured Ornithinicoccus sp.
AGGTATGTGTCAGGACATCGGCATGGCTGAGGTCGTTCCGGCGGGTGGGCGGTGGACCTAGCGGGAGGCTTGTCGAAACTTGCCCCAGCGCTGGCGCGGATGGTCGCGAGCCACAGGGCAATTCGGAGGCGTGCGTGTCCGCCAGGCCCACCGAGGCGGAGCCTCCTTCAGCTGTCTTGACCGGATGAGGCTGCCCTTCAGGAGGCGGAAACTGCGTACCTGTCGGGGCGGTCGTTGAAGGCGGTTGCGAAGGAAGTTGGGATCGGGCATGAGCGGTTGTCACGCCTCCTCCGCGAGCGCGGACTCAGGCTACGAAACCAGTCCCCTACTCGGGAAGAGACTGCTCAGATGAAGGCACGCTACAACGAAGGCATGTCGCTTGAACGCATCGGCGCAGTGCTGGGCTACTCGCCTGGCACTGTCAGGGCCCATCTGCTCGCGGCCCGGGTCGTCATGCGCGACTCGCACGGGCGATAGGCCTGCGTAATCAGGCCGATCCGTCATCGTCGGATCTGCCTTCCATTTCGTCGAACAGTACATCGTGAACGAAAAGGCGGGCCTCGGCGCTGAGCGTCCGACCCGAGTGTCGGTGTTCCGCTTACTCGCCGAGGTTGATAGCCACGCCGGAGAGATCGTTCCATCCGTGGTGGACCTCACCGCAGCTGGCTGAAGCGTCGTCACAGTGCGACCAGCCTCAACAGCAGGATCCTTGAACGACTGCCCGAGCGGCGTACGCTCCACAACACTCAGCATCTCGGGCTCCTGCGAAACTACTGCCAACAAGCGCGGAAAACCGCCGAACTGGCCGATCTTCTGGCCGCCGCCCGCGCGTCAACACCAGAACCCGACGACCACCCGCTCCCCAGGCAGAACGCCCTCCACAGGTCGGTCGTCAAGCTCCTGATTGAGGGCTACGAGTCCGGGGCATCCACGTACGAGCTTGCTGAGCGGTACAACGTGCGTCGCAACACCGTCCGTGACACGCTCCGCCGTGCGGGGTTCGACCTCACCGTCAAGACGAAGCGTGCCGCCCTCAGCGAGGCGCAGAAGGCCGAGGCGCGGCGCCTGTTCGCCAGCGGAGCGACCCGGCGGGAGCTGATGGAGATGTACGGAGTGAGCGAGTCGACGATCAAGCGGATACTGCGGACGCACGCACCGTAACGACAGATATCTGGACGGCGCTACCTTGAACCGGGATAGCAGTCAGAACCCGTAAAGATGTTGTCGAGCGTTGAATGCTGCGGGCCCTCCCTCGAGCACGTTCTCAACGTGCGAGCGAATGGCGACATCGTCCAGGGAGCCGATCCCGTCCGCTGCAGCTCGGCCGTTCTGGCCATCTCCTTCGAGAGCCACGATCAACTCAGCGTCACCAAGCACTGGAACGTTCGCGTTGTGAGTACTCGCGATGATCTGACGCTTACCCTTCAGGCTCCGAAGGTTGGTGACGATGCCGTCATAGACGAATCGGTTGTCAAGATCATCCTCGGGTTGATCGATCACGAGCGGAGCGTTCGATGCGCCGAGCAAGAGCAGGAGCAGTGCGGTCGCACGCTGGCCCTTCGACAGATCGTCCATCTTCTTGAACTCGCGTGTGCCCGTTCCTGCCTGCACGTCCAGCTGCACCTCCACAGCTTGCCCAACCGACTGCTCCTCGAGCTGGCGGAAAAGGGGCTCACCGGCCTCGATCAGAGATCGCGCCTGCGCGCCGGTGATCGAGAACTGGGCGCTCAGTTCCGATTCTCCGGCTCGCGCCGCCTCCACGAAGGCTCGCGTTGAGAAGTTGTCGTGGTCAATAGCCGCCTTGATGCGATTGCGCTGACCGGAGATGGAATGCTCGATCAACGACTTGATGTGCTTCCGATCCGACGCGGGGACGGGCTTTACGATCACGACGCCGCCGGTCGCGGCGTTCGCGGCACGGATCGCTTCGGTCAGTTCTCGTGCCCGGTCGTTCTCGTGGCCTGCGAGCGCCTGCAGCAGGGTGTCCCGCTCGGTCTGCAGGCCTTGGAGACTCGTTGCGATACCAGCGCGCCGAGACTCCTTAGCCTTCAACGTCTCCAGCGCTTTGGTCGTGTCGAGGTACTTGTTGGGCTCCAGCCCCTCCTCCACGAGCTTGCGAAGCACCTCATCGTGCTCGTCGCGCTGCTCGCGAACCGCGTCTGACCATTCGGTCTTCGCTGTCTCGATCTCCAAGGATGCCGCGTCGAGCGCTGTGCGGGCCTCAGTCGCAAGGGCTGTCAGCTTGGTGGCCAGCGCCGTCGATGCAGCCTGCGCGCGCTTGAGATAGTCAGATCTGGGTGAGTCGTCAATGTTCTCGAACGCCGCCTCCAGCTTCGTGATCAGCTGCGGATCGGTGAGCGCTGTTAGCGATTCCTGGGCAGTGGCCACGCGCGCCGTTGCCTCGGTGAATACTGCTTCGTCCTGGGTAAGTCGCGTGACCTCCTTGAGCCGAGTCGGTACGTCCGTGTCGGTGTAGTGCCGCACCTGCTCCTCAAGCCGAGGGATGTCTGCTAGCTCGTCCTCGAGCAGGGTTCGTCCCTCCTCTGCACGAGTCAATTTCTCTCGGTTCAGCTTGAGCTTCGCCAAAGTCTCGACGTGCTCGGTGGTCAGCTCGCCGCTCCCTTGGAACCGCTGCAGCATGCTCGCGACCTTCGAGCTGTCGTTCGTCAGTTCAGCAAGCTCGTGCTGCCCGAAGATCTCCACGTTTGCGATGACATCGACTGGCCGCAGGTTGGTGGCAGTACCGCTCTCGTCTTTCACTACCGGAAGGTTGTTGACAGAGCGCTCGATGGTGAAGGTACGCACCGACGGCGAGGTGGTCTCGACAAGCAGCTTCACCACGGTGCCCGACTTGAGCACACCGCTCACGATGCCGTCATGGTCTCGCCTCGCCTCCGCACCAATCGGGGTGAGCCCCAGCACGAACCGAAGACTCTCGATGGCGGTCGACTTACCGGTTCCTCGTCCGCCAATGAGTGTCGTGAGATCGGTCGAAAGCGGGATCGTCACGCCGTCCAGGAAGCCGCCGACCCACGAGATTTCCTTCAAGGCGGGGCGCGCTTCGATCGCGGGATCCTCCAGCGAGACTCGAGTCTCAGGCGTTCGGACGGCGAGCTTGAGACTGTCCACGGAGAGGCGACTGACCTTGAACCAGCAACTTGCGCCCTCGCTCTGGAGGGCGGAGGGCTTCGTCACATCGTCGGCATGGATCGCGGCAAGCGGGTGAGCCCTGTCGTAGGGCTTGGTGCCGTTGAGGATCGCCGCCTGGTCTGTGCCATCGGGTTGGCTTGGCGTGATGCCAAGTGCATGAAGATCCGGGTGCTTGATCTTAGTGACGAGTGGCTGTCCAGCGCGGCCGGTCAGGAGACCGCTGTTCGGGACGTTGACGTGGGCAGGAATCACGAGGGCGCCCTGCGCGGTCATCTTCTCGAGGATGTCGGTGAACGACTCACCGGTGGTCCCGTTGGCGCAGCCGGGCGCGACCCCGCACATCCCGATCGCGGCGTTGATCGTCGCTGCGCTGGTTCCTGCCTCGAAGATCACAAGGATGTGGATTCCCTCGTCGGAGTTCGCCTCGAAGCCGGGAAGGGCAACGATGCCCCGATCGGCTGCGTCGCGAATGAGCTGAAGTGCGGAGTCGACCTTCCAGTGATCCGTGATGGCGAACAGCTCGATGCCCTGCGCTTCGCATTCGTCGAGCAGGGCCTTGTTGTAGTCAGCCTCGGTGCTGTACGTGGCCGACGGCGCGTTCTTCCCTTGGTACTCGTAGGGGTTCACTTGGAGCGCGGCCCGCACCCATCGCGCCCCATGTGTCGTCTTCTCGCTCATCTCTGTCCTCGCTGCCTGCAAATGCACATCACTTGTGCCTCCTGTTCACCTTGATAGGCGACACGTCCGCGTCGTACGAGCTGACAGTCCCATGCTGTTTCAAGCGCTCAAGGAGCGCTCGGTCTGCAGGGGTATTCGCGACGTGTAGGGCGGTGCGTCCCACTGTGGTCAGCCTCGAATAGTCGCCTCCCAGAGCCTGCAAGATCGCGAAGAGGTCTGCGCGCGCGAGGGTGTCAAGGTGAGGTGCGAGGAGAGGCACTACGTACTGCGCAGAAGCACCGCCGTGCGCCATCTTCTGTACGACGGCAGACGGGATGGTGTGCCCACACTTCACAGCGAGGCGCGCCAGTTCATTCAGTCCTCGCAGCCCAGCGACCTCGGCGTACGCTTCAGACTGCTCGACGATCCCTCGTTTGATCGCGTCATCGATTTCATTGTCGGCGAGGAGAACCGCCAGATCCGGCTGCACCAGTTCCGGCGTCAGGTAGCTTGCAAACTTCTTTGACTCGCGGATGAACGCCCTGCGCGTTGGCCAATCGGCTGTCGCAAGGTGCTCGTATGACTCGGCGGCATCGGAGATGATGTCGTACTTGAGCAGCAACGCGAAGAGGCCGCCCGTCTCGGCAGCAATCTCCTCAACATCGATGTAGCTACCCAGCTCCAAGCTCGCAACAAGGTCCGCGCGCAGCGTTGCGGCTGGCAGCTGCTCCCAAGCCGCAAGAATCGTGATCGCCAACGTGGTCTTCTCATCCTCTTCGACCGACGCTACCTTGGTGATCGTGCCTGCTTCAGCCAACAGCGGAGCAAGCTGCGCATCGATTCCAAGAGCGGCAACGTATCGGCTCACATTGTTCAACGTTGCGGGGAACCGCTGATGCAAGGCCAACGCCGGCCACGCTCCCTCGGAGATGGCACCAAGATCGACGACCTGACATCCTGGCGCAGCACGCTCAACCACGTCGGCCAGACGAGGCGCTCCTTGCTCGAGTAGATCCTCAAGCACAGCGATGAACTGCTCACGCGTGTCGACCGTCGCCGAGGAGCCCTCGACCGCATCTAGATACGCACCCACGTGTTCGAGCACGTAGTCATAGACCGTCTTGTCCGCCGCTCGAATGATGTCGAGCGCCACGGTCCCCTCATTGCCAATCGCGATGGCCAGGTTCTCATGCGTGATGTCATACAGGCTGCGCGAGACGAACGACGGACGGGCACTTGCTGAGAGGGGCGTCAGACGAGGCACCGTGATGCTCGCCTCGGCGAAGAGCGCTCCAACTCTCTCTGCCTGAGCGGACGTCCCGTCGTCGGTGAGGACGGAAAACTCCGCGTAGTGCGTCCGCAGGTAGTCGATGACTGCCGCGTCCGTACGCTGCGCCGATGCTGAAAGGTTTGCCAGCGCGGCATCCACCAGCTCCAGCTGCGAAGCTTCGTCGAGCTCGGCCTGGCTCACGAGATACATGAGCGCTCTTGACGACATGGCTGTAAACCGCTCGATGAGCTGTGCACGCTTCTCACCTGCAGCCAGGTACGCCTGCAGGAAGCGCGCCTGGTTTTCTCCTAGACCAACCAGTGAGCGGATCATGATGTCAGCTGCGTCAACGTCGGTAGCAAGGAGACGATCGAGGATCGCGATGTTGTAGAGTGCTGGCTCCTTCAGCGCGCTCTTGCCGCGCTCTCGAACAACGGCGTCGACATCATCGGGAGCGAGTTCGAAATGCTCGTCCATCAGGTCTCGCTCGACATGGTGGATGATGAAGTTCGTCGCGGCGGGGCCTACCCGATCACCGTGGAAAGTGGAGGTGTACAGCGTGAAGTTGCGGTTGATGTGTCCTGCCCGAACAAGCTGGTAGGCCAAGCCGGGCTTGAGCAGTGCCTTGGCGACGTACTCAAGCGACTGCGCGCTCTCCTTGTAAGTCGCAGGCGTACCTTCGCTCGCAGGCGTGTCGAGTTCCTTGAACATGACAAGAAACTCCGGGCGCTTGATCAGATCTCCCATGTCCGCACCGCGAAGGAACTTGATGTCCTCGATCTTCTCGTCGAGCTGTTCATTCAGCGAATCCCGATCCGCATCGCTCCAGCTGTCAGCATCCAATGGATCACCAAGCGCGCCGACAAGGCTGGATCGCGAGAACGTTAGTACGTTGCCGGACGACATCTGCTGACGGAGTTCTGGGTCACCATCAGCCGCAACGAAAGCGGCCCAGAACTCCACACTTCGGAGATCCGCGTCCGACTTAGGGGAGCCATCAACCGAGGATGTCAAACCGTTCCGACGTCGGCTTCCTAGCGCTGCTGCCGAGGTAGCCGTCCGTTCAATGTGTGCTGCCAGCAAGCCCCCAAGGTGAGAGCTGCGCGACTCTGCGCCGCTCTTGCGTGCAAGCCGCTGACGCAGCGCACGCCGCTCACCCTCGATCCGCTTGATGTTTTCAGTCACCAGCTCGCGACTGAGCTTGTAGAGAGTGTCCAGATTGCTCTTGCCGAGCCGGATCGTCTCGAAGTCCGTGAGGTGCGTGCTCTTGTAGAGCATCATCGCGAACAGATCGGTCTCGCTCAGGTCGAGTTGCTCACCGTCGCCTGAGAAGATTCGATCGCGGAAGACGACGAACTCGTTGCGGACGTTCTTCAGCAGCCGCATGTCAGGGACGTACTGCGCAGCCAGATCGAGCAGTTCCGGCGCCACCTTGTGCTCGATCTTGCCCAACAACTGGGTCGCCAGATTGCGAGCGCTGCGATGCGTGATGAACGGAACCACGGGAATCACGAGATCGAAGAACTTGGTGCGGTTCGCACGCACCGCCTCGGCTTGCGCAGGATCTTCGATTGCGAGCACGCCGGTTTCGAGCTTGCGGCCTTCCGCCTCCAAGCCGATTCGGTCGAAGATGCTGTCCTTGATCGCGTAGATGAAGCGGATCGGCTTCTCGATCTGGGGCGAGGCGTTGAGCAATGTATTGAGCGCGCGCAGCGTCTCGAAGATGTGTGAGTCGTTGAAGCGGTCGATGTCCTCGAAGATCACGACGTCACGATCCGACATGTCGAAGAAGTAGACGATCTCGTCGAGGTACTGATCGAAGTACGACACAGAGTTGTCATCGAGCGTGACAGTCGCTGCGCCGGCAGACAGCTGCTTGATGCGGAGCTTCCCATAGAACAACCAGCGCACCAGAAGCACCGCGGCCGTTGCCACGCCACAGATGATCAGGTGCGTCCAGACTCCGAGATCGTTCAGCGCCGTGAAGGTGCCAGCGATCTGTGCGGTCCAGCCGGTTAGCAGGAAGATGACAGCGACAGCGAGACCGAGCAGTGCAGCCGTGCCGAACTCTCTCCACCACCGGAAGCGCTCGATTCGACGAAACCGGGAGGCAGGAGTCTTGCCCGGATCTTCCCGGTAGAGCAGCTGCTTGACGATCTCCTGCTGGATGCGGTTCGTCGGCGTCGTGGCTTGCAGCGGCACCGACTCGTCTAGCTTGGACGCTTCAATCGGGGCAAGAGTCGACAACGACAGCTCGACAACGCGCCCGTCGAGTCGTTTCCCGAGCTCCCGCAAGATGCTGCTCTTGCCGACGCCGTAGTTGCCAGACAGCGCGATGTTACGAATCTCACTGTCTTCAAGTGCAGCTTCAAGTGCCGAGACGTAACCGCTGTGCTCAGCTTCAAGATACTCAGGGGTGAGCGGCACAAGGTTCCAGACCGCGCTGGGTGCAGGTGCGTTTGAGTCCTCCTTACTCATCAACCCCTCCGTTGGCACCAGACGCTCCACCGATCAGCAAGCCAGCCTTGTCGGTCGTGTAGTTGTAGTCGACCGGCCCGATCGGTGCGGCGTCGAAGTGGTGCTCGGCGAAGCGGATGCGCATCGCCTCGTCCCAGTCGAGGTCGTCGAGGTTACGGGTGTCCTTGGTTTCGCGGACGAGGTAGAGCCGCTGAGTGCCGTTCTCGTCGTAGACGATGGCCCAGTCCGGCGAGTACTCACCGACGGGCGTCCGGACGCGGAAGCGGCGCGGCAGCTTCGTGAACAGCTTGACGTGCTCGCGGTTGTTCTCGAGCTGGGCGGCGAAGGCGCGCTCGACGTGGCTGTCGTAGTCGACGTGGTCGTAAAGGTTCACTCCGCCCTCGGGCGCAGCGATGACGCCGTTCTTCGGATCGGGGTTGCCGGGCAGAGGCTGCGGCGGGTTCTTGGATTCGACTTCGAGAAAGACGACCTCCGCGTCCCACCAGTCGGTCTCGTCGATGGGTTCGTAGCTGATACCGCGAACCATCTGCTCGATCGTCTCGATGCGGATGGCGTTTGCCACGATGCGTGCCCAGCGGTCAGGATCGTCGAGGACGTGCCGGGCGTAGTCGCGGCCGGGATAGTTCAGGATCTCGCGCACGATCCCAGCCACGGTCGGGCGGGTGAGCTGGAGCGGGAACTTGCCGTATTGCAGCTGATCCTCGATGAGTTGCACGATGTCAGGAAGCCGCTGGCCCACGACGACGATGCGTTCGCCGCGCGACTCGGCCACCGCAGAATCCGCCGTGATGACATGCCCCTCGTCGTCGTAGACGAGATCGGCGGACTGCACGACGTTGGCGCGGCGCTCGATGAACTCGAGGTCGGCCAGGTGCTCGGATGCCGCGACCACGATGCGGAGCGCTTCCGGCTCCACCGTGACGCGGTAGCGCGCCTTGTAGCGGATGCGCTTCCACAGCTCAGCGAACTCGG
>CAYRLV010000154.1:0-2321 GCA_964425155.1 uncultured Ornithinicoccus sp.
CTCACGGAGATCGCTCACGGAGACTCCTCAGGACGACTCGTCGCGGAGCGGGAGATCGGGGTCGGTGAGATAGCGCTGGAGCGTCGGGGCGAGCACCGCCACCAGCTCCTCGACGTCCACCTCGGCCAGCGGTCTGAGGCCGACGAGGTAGCGCAGCACCGCGACCCCGATCATCTGGCTCGCGGCCAGGCTGGCCCGGTGCCGGGCACCGGGGACTCCGGCCGCGGCCGCGATGCGGGTCAACACCTCGCGCGTCAGGAACTCCCGGAGCATCGCGGCCGCCTGGTCGTTGGCGACCGCGGACCGCAGCAGGCCCACGAACTGCGCCCGGTTCGGCTCGGGCTCCCAGATCCGGAAGAATGCGCGGACCACGCGCTCCCCCACCGACTCCGGCGGCCCCTGCAGGAGGTCCGCGAGCAGGTCCCCGGGGTTGCCGGGCAGCTGCATCGCCTCGACGAAGAGCCCGCTCTTGCCGTCGAAGTAGTGGTGCACGAGCGCCGGGTCGACCCCGGCGACCCGGGCGATCCCTCGCAGTGACGCCCCGTCGTACCCCTTGGCCGAGAACTCGGCGACCGCCGCGTCGATGATCGCGCCGCGCGTGTCCTCACCTGCCGGGCGGCGTCCGCGAGGACTCATGTCGGCACCGGCTCGAGGTGCAGCCGGGCGAACGCGAGCGCCTGGGCCAGGTCGAGCTCGCGCACCTCCGGGGTGCGTTTCCGGGTGCCCACCTCGACCACCACGGTGCCGGAGAACCCTTGCGCGACAGCGTGTTCCAGCAGGGCGCCGCACGGCTGACCTCCTCGCCCCGGGACGAGGTGCTCGTCCTTGTTGGATCCCGAGCCGTCGGCCAGATGGATGTGCGTCAGACGTGGGCCCAGCTGCTCGGCCATCGCCATCGCGTCGGACCCCGCCGTGGCCGTGTGCGAGAGATCCAGCGTGACGTGCTGGTAGTCGAGTCCGACCGGGTCCCAGTGCGGCAGGTAGGCCTGCACCTCGCGACCCCCGGCCCGCCACGGGAACATGTTCTCCACCGCCAGGTGGATGCCCGTGTCGTCCTCCCGCAGCGCGACACCCTCGACGAACTCGGCCGCGTACTCCTTCTGCCATCGAAACGGCGGGTGCAGCACCACCGTCGGCGCCCCCAGCGTCTGCGCCAGCTCGATCGACTTGTCCACCTTGTGCCACGGATCCGGGCCCCACACCCGTTGCGTCAGCAGCAGCGTCGGTGCGTGCACCGAAAGCACTGGTATGCCGTGCAGTTCAGCAAGTGCCTGCAGCGCGCCCGCCTCCTGCGATACGGCATCGGTCCACACCATCACCTCGATGCCGTCGTAGCCCAACCGGCCGGCGAGGTCGAAGGCTCCCGCGCAGTTCTCCGGGTAGACCGAGGACGTCGACAGCGCCACGGCCGGGCCGGTCGTCTGCCGGCCCTGCTCCTGCGCGGCGGAGCCTCGCTCCGGCTTCACCACGCGCCGTCCCTCGTCGCTCATACGTCGTCGATCCAGTCCAACCGGCGCAGGATCAGGCCCTCCCGCAGCGCCCAGGGGCAGATCTCCAGCCGGTCCAGCCCGAACAGGTCCATCGTCGCCTCGGCCACCACGGCACCAGCCAGCACCTGCGCCGAGCGCGCCTCCGAGATCCCCGGCAGGGCAGCGCGTTCCGCGGCACTCATGCTCGCCAAGCGGGGCACCAGCTCACCCAGCGACTCGCGCTCGAGGTGGCGCGCGACATACGGGCCCTGCTCGCTGGGTGCCGCGCCGGTGACGCGGGCCAGCGACCGCATCGTCTTGCTGGTGCCGACCACCCGGTCGGGCGCCCCGAGCTTGGTGACCTCACGGACCGACCCGGCGATGTCCGCGCGGACCTCGCGGCGCAGCTCGCGCAGGTCCTCCGGGGTGGGCGGGTCGCCGTCCAGCGCACGGGTCAGCCGGCCGGCACCGAGCGGCAGGCTGATCGCGACGTCCGGCTCCTCGTCGATGCCGGCAGCCAGCTCGAGCGACCCGCCGCCGATGTCGACGACGAACAACCGGCCGCTGGACCAGCCGAACCAGCGGCGGGCGGCCAAAAAGGTCAGCCGGGCCTCCTGCTCGCCGGTCAGGACCTGCAGCTCCGTGCCGGCCTCCTCGGCCACCCGGGCGAGCACCGCGTCCCCGTTGGGGGCTTCGCGCAACGCGCTCGTCGCGAAACCGAACAGATCGGCCAGTCCCTGGTCCTCGGCGATGGTGCGGCACTCGCCGACGAAGCGCACCAGCGCGTCCGCGCCCGACGGGTCGATGTTGCCGTCCCGGTCGACGTGCTCGGACAGGCGCAGGTCGATCTTG
>CAYRLV010000154.1:2421-6632 GCA_964425155.1 uncultured Ornithinicoccus sp.
GAGCAGGTGCACCGTGTTGGAGCCCACGTCGATCACGCCCAGCCGCATGGCGCACACGCTACCCAGATGAGTACGAGCACGGATGCCACGGTCGGCCGGGCGGGTCAGACTCGCGCCATGGACCGTGCCAGCCCTGCCCAGCTGCCGCCCGAGGCCGATGCCCCGGGACGGGCGGTGACGCAACCGCGTCGGTGGCCGTTGCTGGCGGCGATCGTCGTCGCGCTGTGGCTGCTGGACGCGTGGGTCGTGTTCGCGAGCAGCATCACCGTGGCGCCCTTCTTCGGCGACGTCCCCTCTCGGGACGAGTACATCGACGCCGGCCTCATGTTGACGACCGCGATCCTGCCGACCGCGGCCGCCGTCTGGCTGGCCCTGCTGCACGGCGGCCGGTGGAGCCTGGCCCTGCTGCTCGCCCCCGCCCTGCTGATGGTCCCCTCCGGGCTCGGGATGCTGGGCAAGGAGGGCGACGACCGCGACCCGAACCCCGGGCGGCCGCTCGGCTGGAGCGACCTGTTCAGCGAGTTCACCGTGCTCAGCTACGGCGCCGCCGCCGTCTTCGCCGCGCTCGCGATCGCGGTCGTGGTGTCGCGCCGACGGGCCCGGGCGGGCCGCCCAGAGTCGTTGTCTACCCTTTGACGGTGCCCGAGATACCGTCCGACCGCTCGCGCGCCTGGGTCGAGTTCCAGGACCCCGACGACGCCGACCAGCGGTTCCGGTGCGACCTGACCTGGCTCACGTCCTCCTACACCTGCATCTTCGGCAGCGGGTGCCAGGGCATCTACGCCGACCGCCCGCACGACGGCTGTTGCACCCTCGGTGCCCACTTCACCGACAAGGACGACCTGCGTCGGGTGAAGAAGGTGGTCAAGGAGCTCGGCGAGGACGAGTGGCAGTACCACGACGAGGGCCAGGGCGGGAACTGGAAGGAGAAGGAGGACGGCGAGCTCAAGACCCGGGTGGTCGACGGCGCCTGCATCTTCCTGAACCGCCCCGGCTTCCCCGCCGGCGCGGGGTGTGCCCTGCACCAGCACGCCGTCCTCGAAGGCCGGCCGCCGCACACCGTGAAGCCGGACGTCTGCTGGCAGCTGCCGATCCGGCGCACCTTCCGCACGGTCGAGCGCCCGGACGAGACCTCCTACCTCGAGATCACCATCCAGGAGTACACCCGGGCCGACTGGGGCCCCGGCGGTCACGACCTCGACTGGTTCTGCTCGAGCAACACGGAGGCGCACGTCGGCAAGGAGCCGGTGTTCCGCAGCAACGCCGCCGAGCTGGTCGAGTTGATGGGACAGGCCGCGTATGACGAGCTGGTCCTGCACTGCGAGACGCACCTCGCGTCGGTGCGGGCCGCCCGGAGCAACGGCACCCGCAAACTGCTCCCGCTGCTCGTGCACCCGGCGACCCTGGAGGCGGAGCGCGAGCGGGACAAGGCGCGCCGGCGCAAGAAGTGACCCACTCGGGCGGCGACGGGTCGCCGGACGGCGCGGTCCCGAGCCCGAACATCTGGCGCGCTCCCGACGTCTACGAGATCGAGAACCGCGGCGTCGACCCGGACGGCGCGATTCTCGCCGCGATGCGGTCGATCCACGACTGGCAGGGCGAGCGCGTGCTCGACCTCGGCTGCGGGTCCGGCTTCCACCTGCCGCTGTTCGCGGCCGATGCCGCCACCGTGGTCGGGGTCGAGCCGCACCCTCCGCTGGTCCGGCGAGCCCGGGCCCGCATCCACGGCCGGCTCGACGGACGAGGCGATCGACACGTGCAGGTGCTGACCGGCACCGCCCAGCGGGTCCCCCTCGCGGACCACTCGGTGGACGTGCTGCACGCCCGCTGGGCCTACTTCTTCGGGCCCGGGTGCGAGCCGGGGTTGGCCGAGGTGGACCGCGTCCTCGCCCCGGGCGGCACCGCCTTCGTCATCGACAACGATGCGACCCGGTCGACCTTCGGCGCGTGGTTCCTGCGCGCCTACCCGGCCTACGACCCCGTCTCGGTGGAACGCTTCTGGTCCCGCCACGGCTGGAAGCGCAGCCAGGTCGACATCCGGTGGTCGTTCGGCTCGCGCGCGGACTTCGAGCAGGTGGTGCGGATCGAGTTCGCCCCCGCCGTGGCCGAGTGGATCCTCGAGCACCACGAAGGCACCGGCGTGGACTACGCGGTCAACCTCTGGCACCGCACCCGCTGACGCCGCCGCCCACCCGCCGACGAGTGGCACAGTTTCGGACGAGTGGCACAGCCCTACCTGCGCCACTCGTCCGGAACTATGCCACTCGTCCTCAGAAAGTGACCGGATCGTTCCGGTGCCCGACGGGATCGTGTCTGGTGGCGGCACTGCCGAAGCGGACACGATCGGGTCATGAGCCCACAACAGCCGCGCAACGCACTCCTCGTCATCGACGTCCAGGAGTCCTTCTGGCAGCTCCCGATCTGGCCGGCCACGTCGGCCCCGGACCTCACGGACCGCGTCGGCCGCCTCGTGTCATACGCCCGTGCCCACGGCGACTCGGTCGTCTGGGTCCTGCACGCCGAACCCGGCACGGGCGGCCCCTTCGACCCGGTGCTCGGCCACGTCCGGCCGGCGGCGGGCCTCGAGCCGCGCGAGGGTGAGCCCGTGCTGACCAAGACGTCGCACAACGCCTTCACCACCACCGATCTCGAGCAGGTGCTCACCCGTCACGGCATCGACGCCCTGACGATCTGCGGGATCCGCACGGAGCAGTGCTGCGAGACCACGGCCCGACTCGCGTCCGACCTCGGCTACCGCGTCACCTTCGTGCTCGACGCCACCGCGACGACACCACGGGAACGGCCCGGGGCCGACCCTCGTCGCTCGGTGGACGAGGTCCTGGCCGACCCGGCGACGCTGCCGGTCGAGGCGATCCTGGAGCGCACCGCATACGCGCTCTCGGGTCGGTTCGCGACGATCAGCAGCGTGGACGAGGTGACCGGCGGGGAAGGTTCTGCCGCGCTCGCCGGTTGACCGGATCGTGACCACGGTCCTCTTCCTCCTCGTCCCGGGCGTGCACCTGCTCGACCTCGCCGGGCCGGCGCAGGTGTTCGGCTTCGCGGACGACCGGCGCCACCCCTACCGGCTGCGCTACGTCGCGGAGCGGTCGGCGGTGCCGTCGGCGCAGGGGCTGGTCCTGCAGGCGGAGACCACCTGGCCGCGGCTGACGCCCGACGACCTGGTCGTGGTGCCGGGCTGGCGGGCGCCGTCCCTGCGGGGCAGCGGACCCCTGACGCGCGACAGCCTCGACCGGCTGCGCCGGCACCACGAGAGGGGCGGCACCGTGGTGAGCATCTGCGCCGGCGCGGACGCCCTCGGCCGGGCCGGGCTGCTCGACGGCCGGCGCTGCACCACCCACCACGACGTGCAGGACGAGCTGGCCGCGCGGCACCCCGACGCCACCGTCGTGCGCGACGTGCTCTACGTCGAGGACGACCGAGTGGTGACCTCGGCGGGCATCGCGAGCGGCATCGACCTGGCCCTCCACCTGGTCGCGACCCGGCAGGGGCCGGCGGTCGCGGCACGGGTGGCGCGCGCGATGGTCGTCTACGCCCGCCGCAACGGGTCGGACCGGCAGGACAGCGTGATGCTGCGGCACCGGGCGCACCTCGCCGACCTGGTGCACCGCGTGCAGGACGTCGTGGACGAGCGGTTCGACCAGCCGCTGCCCCTGGAGTCGCTCGCCGCCGGGGCGGGCGTGAGCCCCCGCACGCTGACCCGGGAGTTCGGGCGCGCCACCGGGCTGACGCCGCTGCGCTACCAGCAGCTGCTCCGGCTCGAGCGCGCCGAACACCTGATCGGTCAGGGCGCCACGGTGGAGGCCGCCGCCCGGCAGGTCGGGTTCGGCGACGCGCGGATGCTGCGCCGACTGCGTGCGGCGGGCGCCGGCGCTGCCCGGTGAGCGCGCCTCCCGCGGTGTGGGGAGGATGGGTGGGCCCGCCACCCCACGGATCCACCCCACCCGGGCGGGCGGAGCGGTTCTAGCCTCGAGGCCGTGCGCGTGACCAGGGGTGTCGGAGCCCTCATACGAAACGCGGACGGGGTGGCGGCCGGGAAGCACGACCGGTTCGCCTGGGTCGGGCCGACGACGTGCACCTGCTGATGGAGGGCCGCGGCCCCGCCGACACGGTGCAGCGCGACGTCGTGCTGGCCGTGATGCGGCTGCCCTGACCCGCGACGCGTCCCCGCGAGGGATCTTCGCGAGGGATCT
>CAYRLV010000154.1:6732-8448 GCA_964425155.1 uncultured Ornithinicoccus sp.
CCTCCCGATCGTCCTCCTCCCGATCGTCCGCCAAGTCCTCGCAGAAGAACGCCTACCGGTGCTCCGAGTGCGGCTGGACCGCGATCAAGTGGGTCGGCCGTTGCGGCGAGTGCCAGGCGTGGGGCACGGTCAGCGAGATCGGCGCGGTCACCGTGCGCACCACGGCAGCGACCGCGGTCGAGCGGCCGGCGATCCCGATCGGCGACGTCGACGCCAGGCGCGCCGAGTCCCGCAGCACCGGGGTCAGCGAGTTCGACCGCGTGCTGGGGGGCGGCCTGGTGCCGGGGGCCGTGGTGCTGGTCGCCGGCGAGCCCGGTATCGGCAAGTCGACCCTGCTGCTCGACGTCGCCGCGCGGGCGGGCCGGGGCGGGCAGACGGTGCTCTACGTCAGCGGTGAGGAGTCCGCCGCCCAGGTCCGGGTCCGGGCCGAGCGGATCGAGGCGATGGCCCGCACCCTCTACCTCGCCGCGGAGACCGACCTGGCCACCGTGCTCGGTCAGATCGACGAGATCGGGCCGGACCTGGTCGTCGTCGACTCGGTGCAGACGATCAGCAGCTCCGAGGTCGAGGGGGCGGCGGGCAACGTCGGGCAGGTCCGCGAGGTGGCCGCGTCGTTGATCCAGGCGGCCAAGTCCCGCGGCACCTCGATCCTGCTCGTCGGACACGTGACCAAGGACGGATCGATCGCCGGCCCCCGGGTGCTGGAACACCTGGTCGACGTGGTCGTGCAGTTCGAGGGCGACCGGCACTCCCGGCTGCGCCTCGTCCGCGCCGTCAAGAACCGCTACGGCCCGACCGACGAGGTGGGCTGCTTCGACCTGTCCGACGTCGGCATCGTCGGCCTCCCCGACCCGAGCGGGCTGTTCCTGACCAGCCGCGACCTGGTCGTCCCCGGCACCTGCGTCACGGTGACCCTCGAGGGCCGGCGTCCGCTGGTCACCGAGGTGCAGGCACTGCTGGCGCAGACCAACGCCCCGTCGCCGCGGCGGACCACCAGCGGGCTCGACGGCACCCGCGTCGCGATGATCCTCGCGGTGCTGGACCGCCGCGCCCAGCTGCCGGTCCGCCAGTCCGACTGCTACGTCTCGACGGTCGGCGGCGTCCGGCTGTCCGAGCCGGCGGCCGACCTGGCCGTCGCCCTCGCCATGGTCGGCTCCATCACCGACCACCCGTTGCCGCAGGGCACCATCGCGATGGGCGAGGTGGGGCTGGCCGGCGAGATCCGCCCGGTGACGGGCATCCCCCGGCGGTTGTCCGAGGCGGCCCGGATCGGCTTCCGGCGGGCGATCGTCCCGACGGGTTCGCTGGGCACCGGCCCCACCCCGGAGGGGATGGATGTGCGCGAGGTCGCCCACATCGGGCAGGCCGTGTCGCTGGTGACCGGCTGAGCCGGATCCGCGGCCCGGTTTTCACCTTTCGAGACGTCCTCGGCGGCTGCACGATCTGACGAGCACGCGCCGTTACACTCCCGTCAGGGCACTCGCCCGTGCACCCGAAACCGAGGGGTCTCACCGTGGATGTCAGCGACGACGAGCTGCTGCGCGCGACACTCGCCGCCGTGGCGCCCGGCACCGAGCTGCGCGACGGCCTCGAGCGCATCCTGCGCGGCCGCACCGGCGCGTTGATCGTGCTCGGCCACGACCCCGTGGTCGAGGCGATGTCGACCGGCGGGTTCCCCCTGGACATCGAGTTCTCCAGCACCCGGCTGCGCGAGCT